>CAYWCB010000001.1:0-43264 GCA_964456615.1 uncultured Eubacteriales bacterium
GCTCAAGCAGCAGACGGGCAAGCCCACCACCTGGGTGCGAGCCATGGGAGGCAACGTCGACCGGGTCGGCCTTCGGGCGACCGCGCAGACAGGGCACCTCTACGCCCAGTGGTCGGCCGACTCGTGGGACGCGAAGCGCCTCTACACGCCGCCGTACCGCATCTACGGGAGCGTCATCAGCCAGGTGCGGCCGGGCTCCATCGTACTGATGCACGTCACGCACCCGGAGACGATCCGGGCCCTGCCCGACATCTGCCGCAACCTCAAGGCACGCGGGTACAAGATGGTCACCTTGAGCGAGCTCGCGAAGATGGGGCGGCCGTATCCCTAGGCGGCGCGTGTGCCGAGCGGCGCGGGCACCGGGCAAGCGCGCGTGCCGGGCGGCCTATCCCTGCCAGCTCTCGACGCGCACCTGCCCGTCCTCGATCACGCCGTAGCGGTACGCGTGCGCAAGCCAGTGCTCGTCCACAGCGTTCACGGCCGGGGCGACAAGATGGATGCCGAGGGACTCGATGATCGCAAGTCCCTTCGGCCGGTAGAGCTCCGGCGCCGTGTGGCCGACGACCTGCACGATCCCCGGCAACGGAGCCGCCCGTCCCCACAGCAGCGGCCGGTACCAGAGCGGTCCCGTTGCGCCGAGGAACCGCCGCGCCGCGGGCGACCACTCGTCGGGGTGGGCTCCCGGGCCCGCTCCGCCCGATCCGGCGTCGGCGAAGAGCGCGCGGAACTCGTCGCTCAGGCGCTCGGCGAAGGCCGCCACGTCCCGCCCGGCCGCCTCGAATTCCGGTTCGAAGGCATCGGACACGCACGAGTGGCACACGAGGATGCCGTCCACCTCGTGCGCGAGCTTCCACCGCCCGCCGAACCGGCCCTCCGAGTCCACGAAGCGCTCGAGGAAGCGGTCCGCGTAGTCGAACGCGTCCTCTCCCTGTGGTTCGATCTCCTGCCCGAGCATCGACGCTACCTCGTGGTTGCCGACGAGCACGACGTCGGCGAGGTCGTCGATGAGCGCGAACGCTCGCCCGGCGTCTGGCCCGCCGTCGAGCATGTCGCCGGCGAAGACGAATCGGTCCTCGCCCTTGCGGAACCCGGCGTGCTCCAGCGCGTTCGTCACGAGCTCGGGGTAGCCGTGGATGTCGGATATGACGATCGTGCGCATGTAGTGAGCCTACCCTTCTACAACGCGAGTTCGTCGACGAAGCGAATGAGTAGGGGCGCGACGAGCGGCGGCGCCGATCGACAGCGGGCCAGCGCGCCGTACCGTCTTCTACAATCGCACCCGGAGGTCTCGCATGCCACTCCAGCGCTCCCCCTCGATCGGCTCCCGCCGCCGCACCCGCGCGGCCAGAAGGCCCACGCTCGCGCGCGTGACAGGGTGCGTGCTCGCGTGCGCGCTCGCCCTCGCGCTGTCGGCGTGCGCGAGCGACACCTCCGACTCCGGCGATTCGACGTCCGACGCAGGCCGACCGCTCGACCTCAAACTCAGGGAAGCGCTCGTGACCAAGGTGGTCGACGGCGACACGGTGCACGTTCGGCTGATGGGATCCGGCCGGAAGGAGAAGATCCGGCTCATCGGCGTGGACACTCCCGAGAGCACGAACGAGATCGAGCCCTACGGCCCCGAGGCCTCGGCGTACGCGAAGGGGAAACTCGACGGCACGACGGTGTATCTGGAGACCGACGCCGAGCTGCGCGACCGCTACGGCCGCCTGCTCGCCTACCTCTGGATGAGCCGGCCCACGCTCGCCGACGAGGACGACATGCCCGCGTTCTCCGAGGTCAGGACACGGATGTTCAACGGTTGGCTGCTGCGCGACGGGTACGCGCAGGTGCTGACGGTCCCGCCGAACGTGAAGTATGCCGAGGACTTCCTCGTGCTGCAGCAGGAGGCACGCAAGGCCGAGCGCGGCTTGTGGGGCCGGTCTGCGTCGAGAGGTGGAGTTGGCGAGTTGTTCGCAGATGCTGCAGACGGCAGATCGCTGCCCACGGTCAGACTCGCACGAAGTGGGAATCGATGAGTCGGTCGCAGGACCATACTCGGAAGCCAGCCGCGCCGAAGACAAGGCGCGCGCGCATCCCCCTCCTCGCCGCGACGCTCGCGCTGGCGGCCCTCCCGCTCGCGGGCTGCGCGGAGGTCCTGTCCAGGGCGCTCCCGTCCGGCGTCATCCATCCGCGCATCACGCCATCGGCGACCGACAAGGGCTCGCTCACGAAGACCCACGAGTTCGCCTTCGAGGACGGCAAGGCGAACCTCAGCGTGCCGATCGACCGCGCGGTCTACGTCGCCTCGGAGGACGCGCAGAAGAGCGCGGTCTTCCTCGGCGATGAGGAGCCGACGGACTGGGTGCCCGACTACTACCGCGCGTTCATCGAAGAGGAGCACCAGGAAGCCTTCTACGAGTCGCTTCTCGCGGGGCTGCATCAGATCCGCGACCGGGAAGGCCTGGACGATTCGCGATACGTCGAACTCGTCACGTCGATGGCCCAGACGCTCGAATACAAGACGGACCCGGGCTCGCTCGCTCCGAAGTTCCCGATCGAGACGTTCGGCGACGGATATGGCGACTGCGACGACAAGACGCTGCTCGCGGCGGGCCTGCTCGCACGGGACGGCTACGACGTCGCGGTTCTGCTCTTCGAGCCCGAGAGGCACGTGGCACTCGGCATCCGCGCCCCGGGGCTCGACTACAAGAACACCGGCTACGCCTACGTCGAAATGACCGAGCCGTCGCTCGTGGGGATTCCCGCCGAGGAGCTCGCGACCGGCGAGAGTCTCGAGTCGCAGCCCAAGGTCATCGAGGTCGGCGATGGTACGAACGCGTACGCCGCCGCCGAGCAGACCGAGTACATACGACGCCGGCTCGACGAGATCGATGCGGCGGCGCAGAAGCTGAAGACACAGATCGCGGCACAGCAGGCCGAGCTCGAATCGAAGAAGTCGCAGATCGACGAGGCGGCCGCCGCGCTCAAGACGATCCGGGACGCGCAGACGCTGAACGACGCGGTCCGCCGCTACAACGCCGAGGTGAACGCGTACAACGCGCTCAGCGCGGAGACGAACGAGCTCGTTGCCAGATACAACGCGCTCGTCGACGTCCAGCGCTTCGTCGCGGGCCACCAGACGTCGCGACCACAGGTCTACGAGCGGGTGCGGGCAGCGAAGCTGTAGGACCGCAACTGGAGGCGGGTCCGAGACGACGCCAGCCGCCTGCCCGCGCGGCTACGTTTTGCCCAGATGCCGCGCCAGGGCAGCAACGACGAGCGTGTTCAGGCTCACGCCCTCCCTGCGAGCCGCGCCGACGAGATCGCCGTGCATCGACCTTGGCACTCTGACGACGAACCTTCCCGAGAAGTCCTCGTCGTCGCGCGGTCTCGGAACGGGGGCTCCGTCTTCGATGGCGGTGGCTATCCACGCGCTCTTGGCGTCCTCGATGCGCTCGAGCACCTCCGGCGCCGTCTCGGCCTCCGTCATGCAGCCCGGGAGATCCGGCATCTGCGCGAAGTAGGACCCGTCCGCGTTCTGCCGCAGCTCGATGGTGTAGCGAGCAGTCGACGGCGACTCGGACGCAGCAGGATGCGATCGCTCAGCGACACGCGGGTCCTTCATCATCGTCCTCCTCCCACACTTCGAACAGCTCAAGAGCCTGCCGAACGTAGGTCTCGCGCACTTTGTCGGTCGCGTGTGGCCTCGGAATGGTCAGTCGCGTGTTCCCGCGAGTGACAACCATGTGGCTGGAACCTTCGACGAACCTCACCCTCGCCCCGTTCGCTCGAAGAACACACAACAGGTCGCGGATGCGAACATCGCGGGGATTGCGCCTGATCGCGGCAAGACGCTTTTCAAGTCGGCTCAGGCCAGACCTCCGTGGGCCGACAGAATGATACTATATTTGGTACTGCAAGACGAGTTCTCGCCCCGAGGGAATGGCTATCACTGGAGGTCTACCGAAAGCCGAATACAATCTGACCCAGCAGGTCGTCCGGCGCAGAAGCGGGGGTAGGGCTCGCAACGGGCATAAACCCTCCAGACGGCGACGACGCATCTGCCGCGGCGCCGATCGCTCCTAGCGAGGACGCATCAACAGGAGGATCTCGATGCCGCACACCACGTGGAGACCGTTCGGCGCCCACGGCAAGCTGACCGAGGCCCGGCAGCGCAGCCTGCCCGACGCCGCGTTCGCGTTCCCGACCCAGCGGAAGCTACCGCTCGTCGACGCCGGCACCGTACGGAGCGCGATCGCCCAGTTCGGCGAGGTCGAGGACGTGTCGGACGACGAGCGCGAGCTCGCGTTCCAGAACATCCGCAAGGCCGCCGAGTACTTCCGAGTCCAGATGACCGAGACCGACTGGCGGCAGCTCGGCACGCGTCCAACGTCGGCGACGTATCGGCGGCGGAACCTCTGACCGCGCACCGGCAGTACTCACCCTTCCCCAACCGAGGAGGCACCTGATGTCCGACGAACCCACCGCTCCCGACGAGTCCGCCGACGAGACCACTGCCGAGTCCTCGGCCGAGCCCTCCGAGACGTCTGCCGGCCCGAGCGCCAGCGACGCCTGGAAGGACGTCGTCGCCCGGATGGCCGAGTTCGGCGCTGCGATCTCCAGGTGGGCGAAGTCGGCCGCCGACGATCCCGAGAACCGCGCACGGCTCGAGCAGCTCAAGAGCGGCATGAACGACATCGCGCGCAAGACCGACGCCGCATTCTCCTCGGCCATGGACAGCGACTTCGGCAGACAGGTCCAGCAGGGCGCCGAGCAGGCCGGCAAGGCCATCGGCGATGCGGCCCAGGAGATCTCGCAGGCCGCGGCGCCGCACGTGGCCACGGCGTTCGCAGGTCTCGCGGAGATGTTCGGCAAGGCCGCGGCGAAGATCGACGAGGCAGCGCGGCAGAGGGAGGAGTCGGAATCGGCGGAGGCGGCGGGGGGCGGCTCGGCAGCGGCGCCAGAGGAGTCGTCGTCGGAGGAGCCCTCTACCGGCGACGAGCAGTCCTAGCGCCGACCTAGATGTCCTGCCTCATTCCTCAGGCGGGCGATAGCTCGACTTGAACTGCTTGCCGCAGACGTCGCAGCGCGTGACGTACTCTCGATTCCACTTGGCGCTCCTGAACGGCCACACTCCGAACTCGTCCCAGAGCGCGTAGATCGTGAAGTGCTGAGCGCAGCCGCACTGCGAGCAGTCGCGGTCCGAGTCGGGGCCGATCTTCTCTTCCTGGGTCCCGCCTTTGAAGATGAGCGGGATGAGGGGCATGTCGCAATTGTCCCCTCTCTGGTGCGTCCGAGTCACCGGGGGCGTGGCCAAGGAGCCGCTCTATCGGCTATACTTCCTCTCGGCACTACCGTGTGGCACTACCATTCGGCACTACTAGGAGGCACCCCATGGCCAAGGTGAACGTCTCGCTTCCCGATGAGCTCCTGAGCGACGTGGACGCCATCGCCGAGGAGCTGAAACAGTCTCGCAGCGGCTTCGTGGCGGAGGCGACCGCGAAGTACGTGACGCAGGTGCGCGCGGAGCGCGCTGCAGAGAAACGCCGACGCAGCATGGAGGCGGCATTCCGCGAGGCGCGCGAGATCGCGAAGCTTGTGCCTGACGGCCCCGATGTGACAGAGCTAATCCGTCAGGATCGCGACAGCGGCTGGGGGCGCGATGAACACGAAGGACAATGAGCCGCCAATCTTCGTGGTCGACGCTTCTGTTGCATCCAAGTGGTTCCTGTCCGAACGCGAGTCGCACATGCAAGCGGCACTGGACCTCCTGTCAATGCATCTGTCCGGAACAGCCATGTTGGCCAGCCCGGATCACCTGCGACTCGAGGTACTGAACAGCGCACGCCGGCGCCGGGCACCCGAGGACCTGACCGTCCGGATCGCCAACACACTCGATGGGCTCAAGCTCGAGTGGCACCGAATCGACGGGGTGCTCTCGGCATCTGCGGCCACACTCACGGGCAAGTACGGGATCACGCCCTACGATGCCTGCTACTGCGCACTCGCCCAGGCGCTCGATACCGAGCTCATCACCGACGACCGGAGACTTGCGGCGTCAGACGCCTGCCGAGTGCGCCTGCTAGGAGACCTGGAGGCCGGCGAGTCGTAGCCGGGGACCAGGACGGTCCGCGCTCCTCCCTCCAGGGTTCCATGGTTGACGGAACCTGGATGGTGACTATAATTCTGGTCATGTCAGAGACGCGGCCACTTGCGGACGTCAAGGCCCACCTCTCCGAGATCGTCGATCTCGTGGAGAGCCAGCACGAGCGCGTCGTCATCACGCGGCACGGCCGGCCCGCCGCTGTGATCATGAGCACGGACGACCTGGAGACGCTCGAGGAAACGCTGAGCATCCTCTCGTCCCCCGGCGCGCTCGAGGAGATCCGGGCTGCCGAGGCCGAGATCGACGGCGGCGCATACCTCACCGCGGCTGAACTCAGGGCGAAGTACCTGTCCAAGGAGTAGGCACGATTGCCTGCCTACGAGCTCAGGCTTGCAGCTTCTGCCGAGCGCATGCTCGCTCGCCTTCCTGAGTTCGCCGCGGCGGCGATCGTCGAGTTCGTGACGGGCCCGCTGCTCGACAACCCCCAGCGGGTTGGCAAGCCCCTGGGTCTGGAACTGTCGGAATACTACTCTGCTCGACGAGGCGCCTATCGGGTCGTCTACCGGATCGAGGATGACCGCATCGTCCGGGTCGTGCGAATCGACCACCGCGCAGACGTGTACCGCGCGCACGACTAGCAGGCCGCGCGGGCAGGCTCAGGCCGCTGTGAACTCGCGAACCACGACTTCGACACCTGACTCCAGGGCTTCCTCGTGTAGGCACTCCACGACTTGCACCGTCTCGAGGTCGAAGATCGCCTCACCGCAGACGTCGCAGACATCTGCCGGCACGCACCGCAGGACGAACGTCTTGCCGTCGCGGTCAGCCGTGAACGTCGTGGTTCCCGGATGCATCTCGCCGATGCCACAGTACGTGCACTTCATCGGCGTCTCTCTTCGTCTGAGCCGCGACTACGCCTTCGAGCGTACACCGTGACGAGTATAGCGTCGCCCGCGAGCCGTCAACGGCGTCGGACGCGCCGAGCATTCCGGGCATGTGATGCTGCGCGAGCCACCCGAGAATGTGAGAAGACGCCTACTCCGACCCCGTCCCGCCGAGCAGCTGCTCCAGCTCCGCAGCACTCGTGACGGGCTGCTCGCAGGTGAAGCGTCGGCACACGTAGGCGGTCGGTTTGCCGTCCACCGCCTCGCGCGACTCGAGCAGGGCGATCCCGGCAGCGGTGTCTGCTCCGTCGCCCGTTGCGCCGCCTGCCGCCCCGCTCGCTGCGCCGCCCGATGAAGCCGCCACGACGACGTTCGGCCGATACGCGCGCCTCACCACCTCGAGCATCTCGTCTGTACCCTCACCGACGATCGCCACTTCCGTCGGCGGAGCGAGCGCGAAGTCGAGCGCGGCGAGCCAGTTGGCGAAAGCGATGGGTGACTGCGCCGCGGTCTCCTGCACCTGCGCGATGGCGGCCTCGGCGGCGCGGGAGTAGCCGATGTCGCCCGTGTACTCAGCGAGCCGAAGCAGCACCGACGCGGCCATCGAACCGCCCGAAGGCACGACCCCGTCCTGGATGCTTCGAGGCCGAAGCAGCAGTTCTTCGTGATCGTCGCTCGTGTCGAAGAAGCCGCCTGCCGGATCCGAGAAGTGCTCGAGGATCGCGTCGCCGAGCTCCCGGGCGGCCACGAACCAACGCGGCTCGAAGGTGGACTGGTAGAGCTCCACCAGGCCGTCCGCACAGAAGGCGTAGTCCTCGAGGAAACCGTTGATCTTGGCCTCGCCGGCCTTCCAGGTGTGGAGCATCCGCCCCTCGGAGGTGCGCAACCGAGCGAGCAGGAACTCCGCGTTTCGCGTCGCGATGGCGAGGTAGTCGCCGCGACGGAGCACGCGAGCGGCCTCGGCGAACGCCGCGAGCGCAAGCCCGTTCCAGCTGGCGAGCACCTTGTCGTCCAGACCCGGCCTGACGTGCGCTTCGCGAGCCTCGAAGAGTGCCGCGTGTACGCGAGCGAGCCGCGCGCTGAGATCGGCCTCGTCAATGCCCCACTCCGATGCGAGCTCCGCGACAGGGCGTACGACGTGCAGAATCGACCTGCCCTCGAAGTTGCCAGCCGGAGTGACGCCGTGCGCGGTCATGAACAGATCGCCGTCGGCTTGGACCTCGGGCGCGGCGTCGGCAAGCGCGGAGCGGATCTCGTCGGGAGTCCAGACGAAGAAGCGGCCCTCCTCGCCCTCGGAGTCCGCGTCCTGCGCCGAGTAGAAGCCGCCACTCTCATCGAGCATCTCGCGCGCGAGGTAGTCGAGCGTCTCGGTGGCGACGCGCCGGTAGATATCGCTGCCGGTGACCTGCCAGGCGTGGAGGTAGACGCGCGCGATCTGCGCGTTGTCGTAGAGCATCTTCTCGAAGTGGGGCACGAGCCAGCGCCCGTCGGTCGAGTAACGGTGAAAGCCGCCGCCGAGCTGGTCGTAGATGCCGCCGCGAGCCATGGCGTCGAGCGTCGCCGTCACGAGCGTCAGCATCGTCTCGTCGCGAGTCGCCAGATAGCGCCTGAGCGCGAACTCGATCGTGACCGGCTGCGGGAACTTGGGCGCGCCACCGAAGCCGCCGTACTCGCGGTCGAAAAAGCGCGCGAGCGTGCGGGAGGCCTTGTCCGGCACGTCGGAATTGAGGGCACTCGCCTCCCCCGTGACCAAGGCATCCGCGTCGTCGCGAAGCCCCAGCGCCAGACGCGAGCCGATGCCGACGAGCTCGCCCGGACTCTGCTCCCAGAGCTCGGCGATGCGCGCGAGCACGTCGGCGAACGCGGGCAGCCCGTGGCCGCGCTCCTTCGGGAAGTACGTGCCTCCGAAGAACGGCGCTCCGTCGGGCGTGAGGAAGACGCTCATCGGCCAGCCGCCATGTCCCGTGAGCGCCTGCACCGCGTCCATGTAGATCGAATCGATGTCCGGGCGCTCCTCGCGATCGACCTTGACCGACACGAAGTGGCGGTTCATGAGCGCGGCGGTCGCCTCGTCCTCGAAGCTCTCGTGCTCCATCAAGTGGCACCAGTGGCACGCCGAGTAGCCGACGCTCAGGAAGACAGGCTTGTTCTCCTCGCGCGCCTTCGCGAACGCTTCGCGGCCCCACGGATACCAGTCCACGGGGTTCCCGGCATGTTGCAGCAGGTAGGGGCTGGTCTCGTGAGAGAGGCGGTTGGGCATGGGGGCCTTTCAGGGGAGGCCGAACGGGTCGCCAACTGAATGTACCCGCGCGAGCCGAGGAAGCGATGGGCGCACGACCCCGCTAGGCCGAGTTCTTCCGAGGTCTCTCGCGCGTTCACACTCCACTTCCAGTGGGCTCAGAACCCGTCATCCGTGAAGTGCGGCGCTTGCGCGAAGTGCTCCCACACCTTGAGATGCAGGATCTGATCGTGTTCGCGCAGGAGCACGACGAGACGAAGGAGGGCGCTGCTGCCGAGGATGAGTGTCGGAAGATCTTCGGTCACACAGCAGTCCACCGGTATCTGCAGCAGTTCGATGTCACCCCACCGGCTATTGTCCGGAGACAGAATGACCGCATCGACGAGATGCACCGGAACGTCGTTCTCCAGGAATCCGCCGAACCGCAGATTCAGACGGTCAACTTCCGGGCCCAGCTCGACGCCCGCGTCGACAAGGTCACGACGCGGGATCACCGTGCGGATCGACCCTGAATCCACAAGGGCTAGATGCTTCAGCCTGGTCGATCTGGAGCCGAACTCCAGTTCAACGCAGAGCCGGCCTACGAGCGCGTCACCCTCGTTGGCGATGGCGACGCAGTACTCGTACAGCTTGCCCGTGTCGAAGTTGCTCCGCGCCGACTTGAACTCGAGGCGCTGATGTTCCGAGCGCTCGGCTCGCCACCGATCAATCTGTTCAGGCGTAGTCGCCATCCTGTGCCCCATCGCGAAGGGACTTCGTAGCTGCCAGACTACTCCAAGGGCAGCGGGTCGGGGCGAGCGCGTGTATTGGCTCTCCCCCGATTCCGAAGCCCGTTGGCCGCGTAGTCGAGCATCTGGCCGACGACCTGGCACCGGACGCGGCTGTCGGACGCCCGCTTCACCTCGACGAACGTGGGGAGGGCGTCCTGATCGAGGAAGCGGTGGTCGAGCGACCAGCGACCGGCGGCCCCCTCCTTGTCCGGCGCCGGTGCCTCGCGCGTCACGAACAGCCGGTGTCCAGGAGCCCCGGAGCCCATCTGATCCCCGCCGAGGAGCGAGGGATGGTCGGCGAGCAGCTGCTGGAGCAGCGATTCGGAGTCGTAGTCTGCCTGCGAGAGCGGCGTGAGGTTGTTGTCGCCGTCGATCAGGAAGAATCGAAGCCGGGGTTGCGCAGGTGTAGGCGGGCCTTCAGGGCTCCTCGCCAGCGCCACCGCGCCCTCACTCCTCGATGCGATACCCCATCGCTCGATAGCCGCGCAACCGCTTCTCCCACATTCGTGTCAGCATGGGGTGGGTCTCGTCCACGTAGTCGTAGATGACAACGTCGCGCTTGGCGTCGTGAAGCCGGTGAAGGCGACCCGCGTACTGCTGCAGCGTACCCCGCCACGATATGGGCATCGCGAGGAACAGAGTGTCGAGTCGAGCATCGTCGAATCCCTCGCCAACAAGCCTGCCTGTCGCGACCAGAACGCGAGGCCGGTCCTCAGGAACCGCCGCAAGCCTTTCGGCGAGTTCCGCCCGCTTCTTCACGCCCGCACCGCTCGACAGCGCGAAGACGTGCTCCACCTGTTGTGACATTACGCCAGCCAGCAGGTCCCGGTGTGCCGTGCGCTCTGTCAGGACAATCGATGATCTCCCGTCTTCTGCCGCCTGAGCCACATCACCCACAATCAGCGCGTTGCGTGCGGGATCGTCGACGAGCAGGCGGTAGACCTCCTGGATGCTGACGGCTGCGATGGCACTAGCCCCGAATGCCGTTCGGCGAGGCCTGACCACATGCTCAAACGGACGCGCGGCGGCCTGCCTCTTCGGATCCGTGCGGTAGCATACGGGTCCACACTGCATCGTGATGATGGGATGGTGGCCGTCCTTCCGGATGGGCGTGGCTGTCAGTCCGAGCACGTAGCGAGCTCGAACTGTCCGGAGAATCGCCTCGAAGCTGAAGGCCGAGACGTGATGACACTCGTCGACGACAATGTGACCGTACTCTGCGACGACTGGATCCACGTGGCCATGACGAACGAGCGATTGCATGACCGCGATGTCGACAAGTCCGCCGCGCCGCCGCCTGCCGCCGCCGATCAGTCCAATCTCACCTGGCATCTCGAGGAAGGCAGACAGCCGCTCCTTCCACTGCTCCATCAGCTCACGTCGATGAACGAGTACGAGCGTGCTGACACCGCGCTCGGCGATCAGCTTGGCCGCGACGACTGTCTTGCCGAACGCCGTCTCAGCACTCAGTACCCCCTCTTCATGCGCCAATAGCGCCCGCGCGGCTCGCTGCTGCTGGGGAGCCAGCTTCCCAGCGAAGCGGGCGAGCAACGGGGTACCCGACTCGCGTTCGTCGACTACCTCAAAACGCGAGCCGTATCCTTCGATAACGTCCTTGATCTCGTCGAGACATCCGCGCGGCAGGCCGACGTGCGCATCGAACTCCTGCGCGCAGGCGATCACTCGCGGCTTGTCGTAGGTTGGGAGGCGCATGGCCTGCGACCGGCGGAATTCGGGGTTCTCGAATGCCGCCAACCGGATGAGTTGGTCAAGCAACGAGTCCGGAAGGCCAGCCTTCTCCACGAAGACCAGATTCGCTCTCACCGCCCTCACGACCGAGGGGACGCGCCCCAAGAGCTCCGGACGCACGGC
Organism: uncultured Eubacteriales bacterium; assembly: GCA_964456615.1. Taxonomy (GTDB): domain Bacteria; phylum Actinomycetota; class Coriobacteriia; order Anaerosomatales; family CAVRZR01; genus CAVRZR01. The sequence goes on from CAYWCB010000001.1 coordinate 11,854, forward strand.
GGGCGGTGGCGGGGCAACGACCCAGGGTGTCTCCCCGCTGCGCTCGTCAGTTGGGTACGTTCGCACGCCGAGCACTCCACTTTCGTCGCTGATGGAGGCCAGCGTTTCATCAAGTTCAGCGGGGCTCATGCGCTTGAGAGTGCTGAGGAAGGCCCACTGGTCCGGCACCGGCATGAACTCGTCATCGACGAACACTGACCGGCCCAGCGCCCGGGCCTGATGTTGCAACGGAAGCGCAATCAAGCTGCCGAACCCTCCGCGAGGGAGCGTGTCCTGACTCGGGAACAGTCGGTCGTAGGAGGCTAGAGAAACGACCCGTCGGTGCCGAGCGGCCTGCGTCAGTAGTCCCGAACCTAGTCTCCGCGCGCACGATGCGTGCACCGGTTCGGTGAAGAACACCCATAGGTGGGCACCCGCGCCCGATCGTGACACCTCGACACATCCCGGAACGCCTAGTGACGCGCACGTCTCTCTAACCGCTGCGACTTCATCTCGCCAGCCGGAATCGTCGAAGTCGATAGCGAGGAGCCAGCACGTATCGTCGCTTAGTAGAGGATAGACGCCGATGACGATTGCCCCGCTCAGGTGCTCCTCGACGACCCGCTCATCCAATGCCACCAGCTCGCGGTGCGCACAGTCTGAGCACTTCACCCGCCGCTTGTCACACAGACCCGAGCGCCATTCGTTCGAACACACCGGCGCGTAGCCGCTCTTCCCGCCCTTGCCCTCCCAGCGCTTCGCATACACGTCTTCTCTGCCACGGAACAGCGACTTGAAGAGCTCGATCTTAGCCGAGGGTGACGAGAAGAGCGTGACACTCGCACTTCGATCCAGAGGTGGCTGTGCGTTTGACGTGCGAGGCGATTCGTCCCCGCCAGCGAGACTGAGTTGCTCGCGAAGTTGCCTGTTCTCTTCTCTCAGAAGTAGGTTCTCACGTCGCAGTGCTTCGATGGCTGTGTCGTCGAGTCTCGTCATGGGGTTGGGTCTCATCCTTTCGGCGGCTCAACGGCGGCCACGTCAGCTTAGAGAGATGATTGCGTCGCCTGTCCGGGATTTCCCGCGAAAGGCTCCCTCAACGTGGCCGCCGTACTCCGTCGCCCAGCGCCGCTCGAGGGTCCGGTAGGCGCCGCGCGAACCTGATCACCTCGATGAGCCTTGGCTCACCCCAGGATCTCGTCAAGCAGCGTGTCTGCCTGAGCGAGGCAGTACTCGCGGACGCTGTCCCAGTCGTAGGGTACAAGCATGACCGGATCCGGCTCCGACTCCGCGTCCTCGAAGTACGCGAGGCTCTTGAGTATGTGCACGGGGTTGAAGGCAACAGCGGGCATCTTCCTGTCGAGGGCTCGCATGAGGTCGCGAATGCTGATCCCCTCGCTTCCCAGGTAGTAGAGGTCGACCAAGTCCTTTCGGCTGCCGCGCTGTGCAGCTGCCACCAGCTTCATGCAACCGATATCCAGGAGGCTGGCTACCGGGATACCGAACTTGGTCGGCAGTGGCGCATCCAAGAGTACGTACGGGTAGTGGAAAAGGCTCACCCGGACCTCGCCAACGGAGCCGACGAACGTGCCCTCCTCCTGTCGGTCGACGATCACTGGCCCGCAGGCGCCTAGCGCCGTGGCGAGGTCGACCCACGACCACGGGCGTTCAGTGAAGAAGTCCAGATCCTCGGAGACGCGGTGCCCGAGCTGAAGAGCTGCACCCGTTCCGCCGGCAAGGTAGAACGATCCAAGCCGCTCCTGGTGGCCGAGGCACCCGAAGACGCGCATCGTCGCCGACGCGAGCACCTCCTCATGCAGCTCGCGCACGACGCCTCTTCAGAAGTTCAAGCCACGCCTTCCTGTCCCGCACGGGGAGGGCGCGGTCACCTTGGGCGAAGGCCGCGACGCGCGCCTCGCCGTAGCGCCGGAACAGCCAAGAGACCTGGTCCGGTCGCCCGGACTCGAGCACACGGCGGACGATGAAGGCCGCGTTGCGATCTTCGTCTAGCGTGGAGAGATCCACGTCCCATATGACCGAAGACAGGTCCGGCCTTGCGGCGCGGCCGGCAACCCGCTCGACCTCGCAGAGGGGCACCAGCGTGACGCGCTCTGAGATACGGGTCGCAGTGAGCTTGCCCGCGGCAACCCAGTTGCGAATCGTGCGAGGCGTCACGTGGAGCATGCGCGCAGCTTCGCGGACAGTGACGTTCGGCTCCATCAGCGTCCCTCCCACCGACTTCGCCATCATAGCACATCAACAGGTGCGTTGCCGCTATTTCCTATCGCTCGCACGGCATGCTGCAGTGCGCGGGGTGGTCGGCGAGGAGCTACTGGAGGAGCGACTCCGAGTCGTAGTTGCCCTGCGAGAGCAGCGTGAGGTTGTTGACGCCGTCGATCAGGAAGAGCTTAGGCACGAGATCCCCTTCGGATCGTTGAGCTTCGGCATCAGCGCCTGCGGTAGGACGCTAGCTCAGCCGAAGAGAGTGGGCGTACTCCATCGCGATAGTCTCTCGATCCTACGAGCGTGTCCCCGTAGGGAAGGGACGCGTATTCCACACGCACGGTCTAGTAGGCCGACAACGTGGCCGTGACCAAGTCCGGCGAAGAAGGCACGCGCCGAACCTTGAGTCCGTTTCTCTCACTCACAGGAATGCGCTCGAGAGCAGTCGCGAGTCGCGGAGCGTGCGCAACGATGACGTCGTCGCGCAACAGCACGTACTCGCCACGATACTGATAGATCTCGCGCATGAGCTCGGGGCTCTCAGGGAACGCCACGACGAACACCTCCGGACTCTGATTATGCCACGCCGCACTAGAAGGGACTGACGGCACTGTGCCTCGATCGAAGCACGGACGACCTACCAGACCCGAAACGAGAGCTGAACCGAGAGGCGCAACGAGGGACATCACAGGTGCGGGGCGAAGCGCCGGGAGCCGCTGGCGTCGCGGGCGAGGTAGGTCTTGGCCTCGACGCAGACGATGCCGTGGCCGGGGACGAGCACGACGAAGTCGCATTCGCCGAAGCGCGTGTGCTCGCGCCTCGCGAGGTCAAGCGAGTGCAGGACGTCCAGTCCGCGGGGCAGTCGGATTCGAACGTGTGGAAGAGCCGATGCTCCGCGCGCGACGGGTTCTCAGTCGAAACATGTGGCGGGAGCGGCCAGGGTATGCGATTGGACTTCGAGGCGCGGAAACCGTCGAGACAGAGTCCACCGCTGCCGTCCCGCAGCTCCGCAACTCCTGCTGTGCTACCTGATCGCTACTCGGCGTCAGCGGCCAGAACCCAGATCTGCTTCAGAGGCAGCTCAGCCTGGATGTCCGAATCAAGGTGCTCGTAGCTGTCCTTGAGTGCGTCGATTAGTTGCCCGGCGTCCCAGAGTCGCATCTCGAAGAACTGCCGTCGAGCTTCGGCAACCACGGAGCTCTTGAACCCGCCCCAGTTCACCAGGAGGCCTTGTTCCGCACCGAAGTTGCGCATGACCCCTTGGAGTTCTCGCAGGACCGAGACGTCCACAGGGCTGTCGAAGGATTTCACCTGGACGCAGAGCTTCGGGTGGTCGAAGCCCATCTGGCCGCGACCCGCAACGATGTCCACTCCCCCGTCCGGCCCCTCCGGTGACACGAGTGTGAAGTAGCCTTGTGCACGTAGCACTGCGGCAACCAGACGCGCCAGGTCATGTCCTTTGAACTTGCGCGTGAGGAAGGAGCGAATCTGGTCCACCGAGTACTCTTCAACATCTACCTGCGTCTCCGCCTCGGCCCCGACTTCCTCGGTGATCGCCCCTCCAGTCACGGAGACGTACGGCGTGCCCGAAACCATCGCGCGCACCCGTGCCTCCGCGTCGTTGCGACTGACCTGACAGACAGTCATGAACGCGCCGAACGAATACAGGAGATCTTGATCGAACGCGCTTCTGGGCAAGTCAGTGGCAAGCCACTCCACCCCCCGCACGTGATGCGCTCCATCGGGGTTCTCGCGGCGGTATTCGTACGGGCCCACCACCTTGCCGATCGCGATCTGCGACCGAGACTTGAGGGGCAGGACGATCAGGTCGCCGACCTGAATCCTGTTCAGGAACGCCCAGGCTTGTGCCGCCCAGTTGCGAGCCGTATTCAAGCCCACGTCTGAAATCGCTGCCTGGTGTGCGGCGATCATTTCTTCGTACGAGGCGACACCAGAGATGTCGCCGAGCTCGTCCCAGCCGATGACAGCGACGTTGTTGTCGAGAGCGAACTGCTCGCGCTCGCCGTGGCGACCGGCTCGCACCAGCCAGAGTGCCATAGTCTACGCCTCCTCGCACGCGAATCGCTTCGGGCTACGCCGCCCACTGCTCGCTCAGCACTTCTGCTTGCTGTATTACGAGCTTGACCGCCTCTTCCTGCTTGTCCGGCGGGTACTTGTACTTCTTGAGCAGGTGCTTCACGGTCACGCGCATCTTCGCCCGTACACTCTCGCGCACCGTCCAGTCGATTGTCGCGCTCGCTCGCACCTTGTCGGCGAGTTCCTGCGCAATCTGCTTCAGCGTCTCGTCGCCAAGCTCTCGTACCGCGCTCTCATTCGCAGCAAGCGCGTCGTAGAAGGCGACCTCGTCGTCGTTCAGGCCGAGCGACTCGCCCCTCGCAGCCGCTTCGCGCATCTGCTTCGCCAGCTCGATGAGTTCCTCGATGATGATCGCGGTCTCGACCGCCCGGTTGTTGTAGCGGTTGATCGACTGCGCTAGCAGAGCCTCGAACGAGCGCGCCTGCACAACGTTGCGACGCATGCGCGCTCGAATCTCGCCCTCCAGCAGCTTCCGGAGCGTCTCCACGGCCAGGTTCTTCTGGGGGAGTTCGCGCACTTCGGACAGGAACTCGTCCGAGAGGATCGAGATGTCAGGCTTCTCAAGACCCGCCGCCGCGAAGATGTCGACGACTTCATCGGAGATGACCGCGCGCGACACGAGTTGGCGCACACCGAACTCGATGTCGTCCGCCGAAAGCTGAGTTCCGCCCTCGCCACCGTCAATGCGCTTCTGCAGCACGGCGCACAGCGCCATGAAGAACCCTACGTCATCGCGAATCGCTAGGGCGCGCTCGTCCGGGACGCAGAGCGAGAACGCCTTGTAGAGCGCCGTGGTGGACTCGACGAACCGCCGCTTGCCGTCCGGCAGCCCGAGGACGAACTCCTGCGCCCGAGGAAGCAGCCGCAGCCGCTCCTCGCTATCGCCGTCCACCCAGTCCACCCAGCTGAATCCATGAAGGATCCCGCACGCAACTTCGTACTTCTCCTGCATGACCACGACGGCTCTCTCAATGTCGATCGCACCGTCACCGCTGCCGCCGCTCTCGGTGTAGTTGGCGAGCGCGCGTTTGAGCTGCTCACCGAGTCCGAGGTAGTCGACGACAAGACCACCTTCTTTGTGCGGGAAGACGCGGTTCACACGCGCGATCGCCTGCATGAGCGTGTGTCCCTGCATGGGCTTGTCGACATACATCGTCGAGAGGCACGGCACGTCGAAGCCGGTCAGCCACATGTCGCGCACTATGACGATCCTGAACGGGTCCCCGGGGTTCTTGAACCGCAGTGCGAGTGCCTCGCGCCGCTGCTTGTTGCGGATGTGCTCTTGCCATTCCGGACCGTCGGCCGCCGAGCCCGTCATGACGACCTTGATGACGCCGTCGGTATCGCTCGTGCCCGCCCAGTCCGGCCGAAGTCTCACGATCTCGTTGTAGAGCTCCACGCAGATCCGCCTGCTCATGCAGACAACCATGGCCTTGCCGTCGAAGGCGAGCTGGCGGCCCTCCCAGTGCTCGACGAGGTCGCGCGCGATCAGCGAGACCCGCTTGTCCGCACCCACAAGCGCCTCGAGCTGCGCCCACTTCGTCTTCGTCTTCTCGCGCTCGTCCATCTCCTGCGTCTCGGTGATCTCCTCGAAGTCCGGATCGATGTGCGGACGCTCGACTTCGGACAGCTCGAGCCGTGCGAGCCGGCTCTCGTAGTAGATGTGGACGGTCGCGCCGTCATCGACCGCACGCTGGATGTCGTAGACGCTGATGTAGTCGCCGAAGACCGACCGCGTGTTCTTGTCAGAGAGCTCGATAGGCGTTCCGGTGAAGCCGATGAAGCTGGCATTCGGCAGTGCGTCGTGCATGTGGCGCGCGAAACCGTCGATGAAGTCGTACTGGCTGCGGTGCGCCTCGTCAGCGATCACGACGATGTTGCGCCGGTCCGAGAGCACCGGGTGCGTGTCGCCCTTCTGCTCCGGGAAGAACTTCTGGATCGTGGTGAAGACGATGCCGCCGGCCTCGCGAGTGAGGAGTCGTCGCAAGTGGGCTCGGTCCTCCGCCTGCACCGGCGGCTCGCCGAGGAGTTCGGTGCAGCGAGCGAACGTGCCGAAGAGCTGGTCGTCAAGATCGTTGCGGTCGGTGATCACCACGACGGTCGGATTCTCCATCTCGGGCGCGCGCATCACGCGTCCGGCGTAGAAGGCCATCGTGAGCGACTTGCCGCTCCCTTGCGTGTGCCACACCACGCCAACGCGCCTGTCACTCGTTGCGCGCAATCCACGCGAACGCCACGGCGCACGCGTCTCCGCCACGAGCGGCAGCGCGGGTGCCCGCCCGCTCGCGCGAAGCGTCTCGGCGAGCGCAGCGTTAACGGCATGGAACTGGTGGTAGCCAGCCATCTTCTTCACGAGCGTGCCGTCGCCGAAGTCCTCGAACACGATGAAGTGGCGCACAAGATCGAGAAGACGGCGCTTCTCAAAGACGCCTTTCGCGAGCGTTTCAAGCTCCAACGCCGAGGCAGGCGCAAGCTCCTCGCCCTCAACGGTGCGCCACGGCATGAACCACTCGCGGCCTCCCGTGAGAGTCCCAATCCGCGCGGTCGTGCCGTCCGACGCGACGAGCGCCTCATCGTAGCTGAGCAGCGACGGAATCTCGTGCTTGTAGGTCTGGAGCTGGTTGAACGCCGCGACCCAGTCGGCCTTTGCGTCGGCCGGATTCTTGAGTTCGATCACTGCCAGCGGGAGGCCGTTGACGTACACGACGACGTCGGGCCTCCGATGGTGCTCGCCGTCCACCACCGTGAGCTGGTTGACCGCGAGCCAGTCGTTCGCTTCCGAGTCCTCGAAGTCCAGCACCTGCGCCATCGCGCCAGCGATGCTGCCGTTCTCTCGCACATACTCGACTTGCACTCCATCGACGACCATACGATGAAGCGCGCGGTTGGCTATCACGAGCGTGGAGCCGCCCAGACGGGTTAGCTTCTTGAAGGCGTCCTCGATCGCCGACCGAGGCAGTTCGCGGTTGAGCCGCGAGAGTGCGTCCAGCAGGCGCCCCTCCAACCAAGGAGTCCGCTCATCCCGCTCGGGTGACAGCCCACCCGGCAACAAGTCCGGTCCAAACGCAACCGAGTACCCCAGGCGCGCGAACCAGACCAACGCGACTTCTTCTGCGTCAGACTCCGTGAATCCCACTGTCCCCCGCCAAGGCTCGAATGGATCTTGCACCGAGCCACACCATGATAAGCGGTGTGCGCCGACCCCCGTTAGCCGGACTGGGCGTGCGTGCCGTCATTCCGGCCGCCGTTGGACACGCGTCGGAATACTGTCGTGGGCCTTTACCGTTCGCGTAAACCCGTGCTACCTTTACCGTATCGGTAAACAGATACAGCTGGACACGCGTGGAGATCATGTTCGCGACCAAGAAGCTCGAAACCGTCTTTGCGACGGACAAGGCACGCGTCCGCGAGTTCGGCGCCGAGAGAGCGCGAAGGCTCAACACCCGACTTACCCAGCTCCACGATGTCGAGCTGCTCGAGCAGATGCGTTCGCTTCCCGGGCGATGCCACGAGCTCCACGGTGACCGGGAAGGGCAGCTGGCGGTCGATGTGACCAGGAACTACCGTCTCATCTTCAGGCCCGCCGACAATCCGCCGCCGACCAAGCCAGACGGCGGGCTCGACTGGAGCGCTGTCAAGGCGATCACCATCCTGGAGGTGGAAGACTACCATGGCGACTGAGTACCGATATGTCTGGACACCTGACGTTCCCGTCGCACCCGGAGAGACCATCCGTGAGATCCTCGAAGAGCGCACGATCTCGCAAGTAGACTTCGCGACGCGACTGGGCAGGAGCGAGAAGTTCGTCAGCCAGCTGGTCAACGGCAAGGCCCCACTCACCTACGAAACTGCCATCGAGCTCGAACGGGTTCTTGGCGTACCAGCCTCCTACTGGAACAGGGCGGAGGCGACCTATCGCGGACTCCTCGCGCGACAGGAGCAGCTGGCGGCATCTGAAGCACGGGCCGAATGGGTCCGCTCATTCCCGGTGAAGGAGATGGCAGAGAAGGGTTGGGTCGCCCGTGAAACGAGCCCAGCCGAGCAGGCAGAGGAGCTTCTCTCGTTCTTCGGGGTATCCTCCATTGAGGCGTATCGTGACTACTGGTCAGCCGAGAAACGACTCGCCGCGCGCATGAGCAGCGCGTACACCCCCGAGATTCCTGCTGTCACGGCGTGGCTCCGCGCGGGCGAGCGAGAAGCGGAGACGATTGAGACCGCACCCTACGACGAGAAGCGATTCCGCGACGTACTCAACGAGCTCAGAGCTACGACTCGTCTGACGCCCGACCAGTGGGTACCGCTTCTGACGAGCCGCTGCTCTGACGTAGGCGTTGCGGTTGTGTTCGTACCCGATCTGCCCAAGACGCGCTGCCACGCTGTCAGCTGGTGGGTCAATCGCAATCGGGCAGTGATCCAGCTCGGGCTGTTCTACAAGACCGATGACCAAGTGTGGTTCAGTTTCTACCACGAGGCCGCTCACCTGCTTCTCGACAGGAATCGTTCGCGAATCAGTGACCTGAACGGCGATGCTGAGACCGAGGACAGGATGAGTCGGTTTGCGGGCGATCTACTGATCCCGCCGACCGAGTATCAGGACTTCCTTTCTGGAGGTCGTCCATCGAAGGTGGAGGTGCTCGCGTTCGCCAAGCAGTCGAACATCGCCCCCAGCATCGTGGTGGGAAGACTGCAGCGAGACGGAATCATCCCGCACAAATGGATGAACGACCTGAAGACGAAGCTGGACTGGGCCGTCTAGGGGGACCCGCTCTTGTCCGCTTGCGTCTGCGCCTCAGCGGCGAACCACTCGATGGCGTCAGTCAGCAGTCCGAACGCCTCATCTGAAGTGAACACGTTGTAGGGCACCACTGGACGCTTGCTATCTAGCGTCCAATCGTCGTCCGGAATGTTCGCTCCCTGAATCCGGTTCAGCCGCCTCACGAACTCCCGTCGAACCTCCATGTCGTCGAACGGTGGCCACGTCCGCATGTAGTAAAGCGGGAACTCGATGCCGCCCACTGTGTAGCACACCGCCGGAACGTACTCCGTGGCTCCCGCAGGAATCCTCGCGCCGAATGAGCCGCTCACCTTGCCGACTCCGAACACGATGCGGTACCGCTTCGAGCGGTTCCAGTCGTAGAACCGGCGCACTAGTGCGACCTCGCCCGGCGGGAAGCTCGCTTCAACCTCCGCAAAGAAGCTTGCCTCATCCCACCTTCTGCTAGGTGCGGTCCCGCTCTTCCGCTGCACCGCCTCCTGCGTCTGCCCGAGCACGCGCGGCGCGAGCATGGTGAGGCCCGCCGAGCCCTCGAACTTGGGGATCTCGACAGCCAGCACCTCGGTGTGGTCCATCTGCCGGTTCAGGAACTCGACGACGGCGAGAAGCTCCTCGGGGATGCGGTCGGCGACGAAGAGCAGCCGCACGCGCCCCTCCGAGATGTTCTCGCGCAGCTGTTGCCAGTACGCGGTCGGGTGGACCGACTCGCCGAACGCCCCGACGAGCGCCGCATCGACATCGCTCACGCGCGATGCGAGGAACGACTGGATCGACTCGACCGGCCAGTACCGAAGCCCGTTGGCAGCGTAGTCGAGCATCTGACCGACGACCTCGCGCCGGATGCGGCTGTCGGACGCCCGCTTCACCTCGACGAACGTGGGGATGGCGTCCTGGTCGAGGAACAGGTGGTCGAGCGACCAGCGTCCGGTGGCCCCCTCCTTGTCCGGCACCGGCGCCTCGCGCGTCACGAACAGCCACTGCCGAGGAGCCCCCGAACCCATCTGGTCGCCGCCGAGGAGCGCGGGGTGGTCGGCGAGCAGCTGCTGGAGCAGCGACTCGGAGTCGTAGTCGGCCTGCGAGAGTGGCGTGAGGTTGTTGTCGCCGTCGATCAGGAAGAGCTCAGGCATGCTGCCCCCCGTTCGCACCTAGCGTACCCTGCTTGATGCGCAGAGCCTTACCGCGCTCGTCGCACCAGTCTCGAACGCGACCGGCAACGCCCTTATAGAACGAGTGCTCACGGTCGTACGCAGATGCGAGGGCGTTGTAGTTCCACTTGCCGAACACGACCGAATCAACGAACGCAAGCCGCTCCAGCAGTTGCTCCACGTCAGCTGCCGTGCCATCGATGTTGGGCGTCGGGTATGGTTCGATGCTCACCCATGTGCGGCTCCCACCCGACGACAGCTTCTCGAGTGCCGCGATGCGCTCCTCGACGTCTGCGGCGAAGGGTTCCCACTCGCGTTGGAACTCCTCAGACAGCGAGACCAGTGATATGCCGTAGCTGTTCAGCGGATGAGCCCAGTCCGCGTTCGCAAGTGACACTGGGCAGAGACCCTTGGTGAGGGTCGTGACAGGAATGCCCTCCGAGTTGAGCCGCTTGATGATCTCCATGCTGAGCGCCTGAACATCCTCGCGGCTCGCGCGTGCCGGCGCGTCATACATGAACGGGTCCGTCGTGAAGCTCAGATGGACAGAGTCGACCTGACCACGCAACCGCTCGAGTTCCGATTCGAGCAGCTCGACGGCATTGGAGACGAGGCACGGCTGAACCCACTCGTCGTACCCGGAGACGCGGCCAGTCCTTCGAGCAAGCATCATCGCGTAGCACGGATAGCGGCAGCCGTGCGAGCAACCTTGGACGTGGTTGATCGTCCAGCCTCCGTACTCAACCTTGCTTCGATACAGCAAGGACTTGCGTGTGACGGTGCCAACACTCATTCGATGACGTCGATGCCTTCCAGGTACTCCTCGGCCCCAAAGAGCGTCGGCTGGCCGTAGTGGTCGGTCATCTCCTTCGCGTACACATCCCGCATGACCTTGATCACCGTGTCATTGCGGGAAGCGAAGAGCAAGATGTACTGCGTTCCGGCTGTTCCGGGCTTCGCCATCCGAAACGCCACGGTCTTCAAGCCTGAGGGAGAGAAGGCCGCTCGAGCATACGTCGCAGGGTTCTCCAAGTCCTCTGCGCTCAGGAGTGCGCAATCGTCGCCAAAGAACGCCCGTAACCTGCGCTGATTCGCGGGCGCACGAGACGACTCGCCAATCGCCACGCCATGCACCCGACGAATCGATTCGAGCATGTAGTTGAAGAGGACATCGAGCCGCCATGGCTGGGCAACGATCGCTTCAACGCTGGCCCTGTCCAGCTCCACTCCGAAGGGATCGACGAACAAGAAGCACGGCGAGTTGCGTCCAGGTGTGAAGTCCAGTTGGCGAACAGCGTCGTTCGCGTCCAAGTTGGAGAGCTGCACTTCCGCGAGTTCATTCGCGTCCGGATGTGCTGCGAAGAACTCCACGATGCGACGCTCGAGCTGGGCGAATCGGTCACGATCCTGCTCCACGCACAGAATGTGAACCTGGACACCGCACGCTCGAAGACGCTCTGCGTGATCCAGCATCTCCTCGAGGAGGACGATGGATGATCCGCTGATCGGCGCTCCATCTGCCCCTTGCGCCTGGCCAGTTCCGGCGAAGAGGTCCAGCACGTACCAGTCCCGGTCCACCCACTCGCGACATTGGTCGCCCGACCAGATGGTGAGCCAGACGGCGAAGTACTTCCGCAAGATGGATAGCTTCTTCGCAGTCTGCGGCCGGTACTGGCCGGTGAAGTACTCGTGCTCCTCAGCCATGCGATTCTCCCCTCCGGACGGCCCACGAAGGAGAGTGTGCCACGGACGTGTGACTCGCCGCTGACCAACGCCTTGCCTAGCGTACTGGAATCAGGAGACCGACTCGCCGAACGCCCCGACGAGCGCCGCATCGACGTCGCCAACGCGCGTCGCGAGGAACGCCTGGATCGACTCGACCGGCCAGTACCGAAGCCCGTTGGCCGCGTAGTCGAGCATCTGGCCGACTACCTCGCGCCGGATGCGGCTGTCGGACGCCCGCTTCACCTCGACGAACGTGGGGATGGCGTCCTGGTCGAGGAACAGGTGGTCGAGCGACCAGCGTCCGGTGGCCCCCTCCTTGTCCGGCACCGGCGCCTCGCGCGTCACGAACAGCCACTGCCGAGGAGCCCCCGAACCCATCTGGTCGCCGCCGAGGAGCGCGGGGTGGTCGGCGAGCAGCTGCTGGAGCAGCGACTCGGAGTCGTAGTCGGCCTGCGAGAGTGGCGTGAGGTTGTTGTCGCCGTCGATCAGGAAGAGCTCAGGCACTATTGCATCACTCTCCGCCTTCACGGATAGCCGCCGACCGAGTTGCCCCTGATGAAGCTGGCGACGGCATTGTCGGTATCCACGACGGTCCTCAGTACTCGTGCGCGATAGTCGTTGAGGAGTCCGATTCTCACGCCGCATCTCGCCCGCGATGAGCAATCTCGCCACGGGCGGTGACGAAGCCATCAATAACTGGAGCGCCGACGGACCAGAACTGGGAGATGTACTCGATGCCGACGAATCGCTTGAAGATGGGATCCAAAGTCCCACTGCGGGGAGTGTTCAGGCCAGCGGCACACGCGCGTACGTGCTCGTCGTAGACTGTCCGCCAACCGTCGCCCGCGAGCTCGAGCGGTTTCAGCTCATGTTTCGCGTCCCGCACGCACTTCGAGAGTTCGCGCTGGACTGCACGCGGGAGATCGTGAGGGCTCCCAGCCCTTTGGGCAAGAGCACCCGCGGCGGCAACTAGCAGCTCCTCGAGATAGAGCTCCCAGGCGGCACACAGCATGAGCACACCGCTGCGCGTGATGTGACCAAGACCTCGTCGGCCCTGACCGGTGTGGTTCAGCTGTGCGTGGCTCTCGACAATCCGGTCTACGTCGACGAGCAGGTTGCCTTCGAACTTGAGCAGTGCGGCGGAAGGCATGCGGCTCACTCTCCGGGGTGATGGGCTGCCGTTGTGACTGCGACTTCCCCGGACAGGAGCCGGGGCAACAACGAGTCACGCACCTGCTTGACGATCTGCGACGTCTCTTCGCAGGCGACCATGCGTCGATGGAGCGGCTCGACGAGTTGTTCGAACTCCGTCAGAGTCGCCGAATCAGGCACGATAATCGGCAGCTTCTTGAAATTACCCTTGCTGACTTCGAGGAAGGTGCTGCCGTTCGCAACCGAGACAATCAACGGCAGATTTCCCTTGGCCCACCTCAACATGAACATGGGTGAAATCGCGCGCTCGCACACCATAGCGATGACACCCTGATTCACAGCCACAGGTCGTTCGGCAACTGCGAGGTAGCCAATGGGTGCTCGCGAAGACATCAGGACTGTGCCGGGGGGCATGAGCCCAGAGCCGATCGCGGCTAGGCCGGCGTCGGTGAGATGCCTTTCCGTGTCGAGGAGCACTGGTGTGGACAGGCCCGACATGTCCTTCGGCGTGCAGAACGCATGCCTGCCGCACGACCAGAAGTCCTCACGTATGGTGCTCGGAGTGGTGCCGCCCTCAACACGAACTGCGTCGCCGACGACCTCCTCAGTCCATCCTGCGGGGTGATCACCTTCGCAGCGGCTTGCGCACAGGGCGTCGAACACGCCCTGTGCCATCTCATCCAGCGTTCGGCACATCCGCTGGTTCAACTCGATCTTGTCGTCGAGCACGCCGAGAACGGCTCCTATGCGCCGCCTCACGCGCTCCCTGGGCCACGCAACGCGGACCCGCTCCAAGTCTGACTTGTTCAGGTGGATGACCGTCGTCCCCGTCTTGCCGCGCTCGACGTCAGCAATCGGCGCAACCAGCGCCGCGCGTAGGAACTCCCGGTCAAGTTGGTTCTCCGAGAGGGGGCGGACCCTACATACCCGCTGGTTCAGCAGTGCCTTGCCCCGAGCCCAGCGGTACACCCCGAATGCGCCGTCCATGCCGACCAGAAGATCACCTGTGTCCAGCACCACCGAGTCGGGATACCCCGTCTCACCGGTGAACAGGCATTCTTCAGGCGCATTGAGGTCTCTGATCCTGACCAAGGGCAGACCTCTCCGTACGGAGTTGAAGAGCTCGGACTTGAAGGGCCAGCCGAAGTCAACGGCTGCAACATCGAACAACGGCGCCATCGGCCACTCAGAACCCATAGCCCAAGCTCTCCATGTTCCTACGAATCTCGGCGTCGAGGCGCTTGCCCTCGGCCATCTGCTCGGCGAGCTCGGCCGTGAGACGCTTCATCTTCTCGTCGAAGGGCTCGGCGTCCTCCTCGGCAGGCGGCGCGCCCACGTAGCGCCCGGGCGTGAGCACGTGCCCGTGCTCGGCGACCTCGGCGAGCGTCGCCGACTTGCAGAAGCCGGGCACGTCAGCGTAGGCCTCGGCGATGTCGGGATCGTGACGCCACGCGTGGTAGGTGTTCGCGATCTTGACGATGTCCTCGGCGATGAGCTCCCGATGCGTGCGGTCGACCATCGAACCCATCTGCCGCGCGTCGATGAAGAGGGTCTCGCCCGAGCGGTCGCGGAAGCGATTGTTGCGCTTGTCGCGCGCGAGGAACCACAGGCATACCGGGATCTGCGTCGAGTAGAAGAGCTGGCCGGGCAGCGCCACCATGCAGTCGACGAGGTCGGCCTCGACGATGTTCGTGCGAATCGCACCCTCGCCTTTCTGGCTTGAGGACATCGAGCCGTTTGCGAGCACGAAGCCGGCTGTGCCGGTGGGCGCGAGGTGGCTGATGAAGTGCTGCACCCACGCGAAGTTCGCGTTGCCCGCAGGCGGCACGCCGAACTGCCAGCGCTTGTCGTCCTTGAGACGGTCGCCGCCCCAGTCGGAATCGTTGAAGAATGGGTTGGCCAGGACGTAGTCGGCCTTGAGATCGGGCAGCTGATCGTTGTGGAACGTGTCACCCTGCGCAATCTGCGCGTCAATCCCCCGGATGGCGAGATTCATCTTGGCCAGGCGCCACGTGGTGTAGTTTGACTCCTGCCCGTACACGGAGATGTCGCCCATGCGTCCGCCGTGTTCCTCGATGAAGCGCTCGGATTGCACGAACATGCCGCCCGAACCGCAGCAGGGATCGTAGACGCGGCCTTCGTAGGGCGCGAGCATGGCGACGAGCAGGCGCACAACGCACTGGGGCGTATAGAACTCGCCCGCTCCTTTGCCCTCAGCCGCAGCGAATCGCGCGAGGAAGTACTCGTAGACGCGTCCCAGAACATCCCTGCTCCGACTGGCCCTGTCCCCCACGGCGATATTCGACACGAGATCCACTACCTGCCCCAAGCGCATCTTGTCGAGTCCAGGGCGCGCGTAGTCCTTGGGGAGCACGTCCTTGAGCGAGCGGTTGTCGCGCTCAATCGCGAGCATCGCGGTGTCGACGGTCTGGCCGATCGTGGGCTGCTTGGCGGCGGCCCGCAGAGTCGCCCAGCGGGCTTCGCGCGGGACCCAGAAGACGTTGGCCGCGCGGTACTCGTCGGGGTCTTCGGGGTCGGCCCCGTCTGCCGCTTGCGCTTGCAGGTTCGCGTGCTGCTCCTCGAAGGCGTCGGAGATGTACTTGAGGAACAGCAGCCCCAGTACGACGTGCTTGTACTCGGCGGCGTCCATCGAGCCGCGGAGCGCGTCGGCGGCCTTCCAGAGCTCGGCCTCGAAGCCGACGTTGGCGCCGGTGTTGTTGCGAGCGCGAGCCATGCGACCTCCGAGGGGTAGAGGCGCGCCGCACTCCCCGTCGGCGGCGCTGGGGTCGAGTGTAGCGGATGGGGGTGACAGAAAGGACCAGCCGCGACTTCGGCCTAGTTCTGCCAGACCCCGTAGCCTTGCGCCGGAAGCTCCTCGGCTCGCGCCCGTTCAGAGGCGTCGCGCTCGGCGGCGCTGTTGACCTGAACTTGATAGCACTTGCGAGTCGCGACGTACTTGCCGTAGCGCTTCACCCAGCGTGATGCCTTGTTGCCGTTCTCGTGCATTCCGAGACGAGTCTGGGGTTCGTAGATGCTCGAGCCGACGTAGTAGCACGGCCTTCCGGGAACGTAGCCGGGATTGCGGTTCAGGAACTCGGTCTTCGCAAGGACTTTGTCGTCGAGCCGTATCGCGTAGATCCATACGACCTGTGACACTAGGCGCTGGCCTCCACTAGGCGCCCTTCCCGCTCCAGGAACCCCCACACCTCACGATGGGCATTCCAGCCGTCCCATTCAGCGTTCTCCGCGCCCAATGGACGCGAGGCGCAATCATGGAGGTGGGCGTCGAGGCGCTGACCTATTCCGCCCCTACTCACGACAATGCACCCGACCTGGTGGCGGGACAACTGCACGCAGAAGCGGCCAGGTTCGAAACCAAATGCGTCGTACTTGGCCGCTCCGCTGAGCGGATGCTTCACGATTATGATCGGCCGCTCGAGACCCTGCCAGATCTCGGGGGTATCCACCATCACGCCGCCCTCGCCCACGCCCATTCCCAATTGAAGGAGACAGCGACGAGTCGCGGCACCGGATACAACGTGAGGATCCACGCAGCCGACGTGTTCGGCCGTCAGTGGACCAGCCACGCTCGTCTCCGCCTCCCGAGTAAGCAACCTTTCGGCGATTCTCGCGGTCAACTCAGATAGCTCGGGGTCCTCGTGCGAAAGCGAGGTCTCTCGCGGCGGCAGGATGAGACCCACGACGCTCGCGCCGCCTTCGATCTTGTCCAATGCGCAATCGATCGCGTCGCCGTTGCCAGACCGCTTCAGCTTCAGCATGCGCTCCTCGGCAGCAGCCGAGGTGAAAGGCAGCCGAGGGTAGAAGGCGGGTTGGATGAGGTCGGTGGTGTCTTGCGGCAGCCGACGTGTTGCGGGGAGCCGCATGAGGGGAAGCTCGGGATACGTCCGCAACAACTCCCGTGGGACTGCCCAATGCACCTTCGGCTCCGCGCCTTCGTACCAGACCGTGTCGGCTTGGACGAGAGGCGGCAACTGTCCTGGATCGCCTACCAGCAGTGACTGCTGCGCAACCGAGAACAGCGGGGCGAAATCGAGGAAGGGCAACTGATAGGCCTCGTCGCACACGAGCAGGTCGAAGAAGCCAGCGCCCCACTTCTCTGCCGAGAAGGTGGCCTTGGCGGCAACAGCTATTGTCACGCCCGGACCCGGGAGCACGTCATCGGCGCGATTCGCGACGACGATGTTCCCCCTCGCTGCGATGTCCGATGGAACCTGACGCTCACTTCTCTGATGAAGCTGGATGTGCACTGAAGGGAAATCCCGTGCAAGCCGGCGACAAAGCGCATACGTCTGCTCCACGCGAGGCATGACGCAAAGCACGGACAGGCGGAGCTCCCCGGCGGCCAAAGCGAGGACTTCTTCGACCAGGCCGGTCTTGCCCGCCCCTGGCGGCGAGTCGACGACGACCAACGGCTCGCCCTTCGCAAGTGCCAGCTCAAGGATCGCATCCCTCGCCTGTCGCGCCTGCAGCTCGACATCCGCGCGTGGCATGGACTACTGCCCTCTCAACCGGTCGAGGGCGGACGCGAGCTTGGTTGCATCGGTCGCGCGCCGGCGTCCCGAAGGCAGCTCTCCGCCAAACGCCAAAGGATGCCCATGGTCGCGCATCGTCTGGTAGATCCCTCGCTTCAGGTAATGGCCCTCGAAGGGGGCGCAGTCGATGAAGTCGACCGTCTCCCCCACCACGGGAGCCTTCGCTCTGGTCACGCCCTTGACCACTTGCGCGAGAATCACGCTGGGCTTTCCGAGCTCGTACTCCAAGGCGTCGACTCGGATCCTGAGTCTACCGTCCAGCGAGCTCAGTGATGTGCCACGCCTAACCCTCAAGACCTGCTGCTCGGTTTCCAGGCGAACGTGGCAGGGGTGCTGTCCTGGCGCCGGCTGGTTCACTTCGAGCACACGACAGAGCACAGCACGCCCAGCGAGACGGGCTTCCTGTCTGATCAGGCGATCGAAGCGGATCTCGCGGTCGAGAAGCACCTCGGCAGCGTGCTGTTCGTCCAAGATCGACCTTGAAAGACCGTCTGCGCGAGACGGGCGCCAGTACCTGCCCTCGGCAATCCTCCGAAACCGCCAGCTGTCGCTCTCGGGATCCCAGCCCTGCAGGTCGATCAGATTCAAGCCCCAATAGGCCTGTCTGCCGGATTCCAGGAGCTCCCACTCTTGAAGCGCCCCGTTGCGCAGGATCGTCTCGATCAGGGCGCGCGCCTTTGGGGCCTCCGGCCCCCCTTCGCTGACTCGACGCCGCAGATCCTCGACCTGATCGTCATCGTGTCGAATGAGGACGGCGTTTGCCGGTTGAATCGCTGCCTGGTCGGCTGCGAGGGAGGGATCGACACCCTGCTGAGGGTCGATCCACTCCAGCAGTGCCCGCAGGTGATAGTCCTTCGCCGGAGACTGCCCTGTCGCAACATGCTTGCGGAGCAACTCGCCGGCTACCGCAACCACTTGCTGTCCCGGCCGGCGCGCCTCGGCCAGAAGGGCGGCACATTGCCCACCCATCACCCGGATTGGTTCGCTCGCCCGCCTGTTGGTCCGATAGCGGTACCCGAGCATCTCGATCACGCCAAGGGCGGCGCGATGGGGCAGCCAGATTCGGGGGATCGAACCGCGAGCAATTGCGTCCTTGAGGTAGGCGTCCAGCGCCTGCGCAAACGGAAGTAGTTCGTCGGCTTCCCGAGCCATCGGGTTCAAGCGAACGAGGACTTCAGGAGTATTCCCCGGAGTACCGAAGGCTACTGCCTGGACCTGCTCCTCGGCGACGACGCGAATCGGAGCGATGCCGAATACCGGCATCGGGTCCGGCGACAAGTAGAACGTTTCGCGAATGGGTACGGCGCGACCGCGCTTGCGCGCGAGCACTCGCGCCACCAGATCGAAGTCACCAGCCATCTGACGCTATGCTCCCACGTCCCGAAAGACACCCAGCAACTCTACGAGGTGCGGAGCCACTTCCCGCTCGCGGGAGGTCCTCGGCGCCGCCCCCTGCATCAGCTCGAATACGCGCTCCAAGGGAGTCTCGGCACCAATCAGGTCTGCGGCTGAGTCTCCAAGCACTCGCGCGCTCGCGGCGTACTCGCGTGCGCACACGTCATGGAGCACACACGAGCGAACGCACTCATCCGTGAAGTGCCGCTTGAAGTCGTCGGCTACGGTCTCCAGCCCTTGCTCCCTAGGGATGCGCGCAAGGCGATCGCCCACCTCTCGCGCTGTCCGTAGGGCATGTTCAATCTCGTGGACTTCGGCGTCGACGTTCTCCTGCACCGGCTTCGCGGGTGAGAGGCCGTACGGACTGGCGAACACGAAGATCGCGCGGTTACGCACTCGCTCAGCGATCCCGTAGCGCTCGGCGGCTTGCCGCAGACCGATTACCTGAGCACCCGCCTGTCGACGAGCACCGTCGGCATCGGCACGATCGACAACATTGTCGCGAACGATGAAGGACTTCTCTTCGCCGGGCACGTAGATGCGCTCGCTGCGATCGAGAAGGAGGAAATCCGGCACCAGATAGTGCGTCCCGGTCTCCGTGACCTTGAGTGGCAGAACGGGCTGTATGAGGAGAGCTGGCACACTCATGTCGTTCTTCGAGAGGCGTTCGATGAACTCGAGCGTCCGGCGCATGCGCTCGAGACGCTTCTCTTTCGCGGTCCCCGGAATGGCCTCGTCGAAGTTGAGGACCGAAATCCCCTCGGGCTTGCGCGCGTGAAGGGGTGCGATGGCCTTTCGCAGCACCTCGGCGCCATTCTTGTGCAGATTCTGCTCGAACATAGTCCCGCGACGCCGAGCAGACTGACGCTCACCGTACTCGCCGGGGTACGGCTCGCCGGTGTAGCTCTCGTAGAAATCCTTCTCTTTGACGCCCCGCACCGCAAGCGCCGCTTGGAGCTCACATTCCGGATTCTTCGAAATCCGGATGAGGCCCCTCGAACCCCCAAGTGCCACGATCACTCACCTCGCCCAGAGGGAATAGGCAGCGGGTGTGCTGTCTGGGAGGGTGTATCGGCAGGTCAGAGTATGTACGTGAACCAGCTGCGTATGCAAGCGCGGTCAGTGCTTGGGCGTCGGCCGTTCTCCCCTACCGCCACACCTGCATCGTGCGCCCGCGCGCGTCGACCTCGCCGTTCTCGGGCATCGCATCGGCCTGACCGGCCCGGATCCTCTCGGTGGTCCAGCACGCAGCAGCCGCATCCAGAAGATCGTCGAAACTGAACTCGCCTTCCCACTCCGACGGCCGGGCGATCTCCAGCGCGAATCCATGCTCCTCGAGGAGTGACAGCCGCTCGAGCAGACCGCGGCCGTCCTTCTTCGAGTAGCGCAGAGGCCTGCCGCCATTCATGGTCACGAAGCTCACTTCCGGGTGAACCTCGAACGTCCGTCGGGCGGGCGCGTCCGACGGCGCGAGAGCGTCGTCCACTTCCCGGATCCTCGGCAGGATGGCGAACGATTGCTTCGAGATCCCTATGCCGGCATCTGAGCTGCCGACGTTCGCCGCGTTGGCGGCGGCGTAGTCGTCGGCGTGATCGAGGGCAGCCCTCACGGGTGGCAAGAACACGCGCGACTTACCCTCACCGAGCGTCTCGCGCGCGAGGACGTCGCACCGCCTGCCGCCGGGCCGCGATCTTGATGTGCCAGATTGGCACATCAAGTTGGAGACTCCGCACGAAGCATGAGAGAGCATAGGTCAGGCTCTGTTCGGATTCCGGTAGGTCCCGCGTGCAAGACTCGGGACGCGGACTGCTCGTGGGTGTTCGGTGATTCGGGAAGGGGGTATGGTTCGTGCAGGAGGTGCCCGACATGAAGGTGCAGTTCACCGCTGTGTTTGAGGAAGTCCCCGAAGGCTTCATCGGCTATGTAGAGGAGCTTCCCGGCGCGAATACACAGGCTGCGACGCTGGAAGAGGCTCGGATCAATCTCGAAGAAGCCGTCGAACTCGTACTCCAGGCAAACCGCATGCTTGCACAAGAGCGCACGGGTGAGCGAAAGGTCATCCGAGAGCCCCTGCACATCAGCTCGTGAAACGATCGGACCTCGTTCGGCATCTCAAGAGGAGCAGGTGCGAACTTCTTCGCGAGGGCGCTAGGCACTCCGTCTACGTGAATCGCACATCTGGCAAGGCCGCTTCTGTCCCACGCCATCGCGAGATCAACGACTTCCTCGCCCGGAAGATCTGTCGGGATCTGGAGGTCGAAGAGCCGTAGGACGGCTACTACCTCCACACCCGCATCTCCCGCCCGCGTGCGTCGACTTCGGCCTCGGCGGGCATCGCACTCGCCTGACCGTCCCGAATCCGCTCGGCAGTCCAGCACGCCACCGCCGCATCCAGCAGGTCGTCGAGCGCGAACCCACCCTCGCCCTCCGACGCCCTGGCGATCTCCAGCCTGAACCCGTGCTCCTCGAGGAGTGAGAGCCGCTCGAGCAGACCTCGGCCGTCCTTCTTCGAGCAGTGCAGAGGCCTGCCGCCGTTCATGGTCACGAAGCTCGCTTCCGGGTGAGCCTCGAACGTCCGTCGGGCGAGCGTTTCCGACCGCGCGAGAGCGTCGTCCACTTCCCGGATCCTCGGCAGGATGGCGAACGACTGCGCGGAAACTCACGCGGCCGAGTTGCGACTAATCTTGATTCGTCACAATGCTGATGTATAGTACTTCATAGGTGAATGGGCATGACTACGGTTGCAGACAGGGACAGAGACGAGCTCCTACGCGCGCTGGATGCGGAACTCCGCAGACTGGGCTCTCCCCCTCTCGATATCTGTGTTGTGGGCGGCGCTGCTCTCCAGGCACTCGGACTGGTCGTCCGTCCCACGAAGGATGTCGACATCGTGGCCATCGGGCACACTACCCCTGAGGGTCTCTGCCTCGTCAGGTCCTCCCCGCTCCCTGATGCGCTCGCGACGGCCGCAGCCGCCGTCGCGAAGGAGTACTCAATAGACCCGACGTGGCTCAACTCCGGACCGACAGACCTGCTCGACCACGGCTTGCCTGAAGGCTTCGAGCGTCGTCTCGCGGGTGTGACCTACGGCACCACCCTCACCGTCCACTTCGCGAGCCGATTGGACCAGGTGTGCTTCAAGTCCTTCGCGGCTGCTGACGTGGCTGGCCGGCATCTGACCGACCTCGTGTCTCTCGCCCCGACTCGCGATGAGATCCTGTTCGCACTGCGCTGGGTCGTGCGTCAGGACTCGTCGGAGGCTTTCCACTCGCAGCTGCTGAAGCTCCTGGACTACCTGAGGATGGGCGATCTCTGTGACGAACTCTAGACACGCACTTCGTGAAGCGGTCCTCGCGCTGCTCTGGGACCAGTGGACCGAGCTCGGTGTGGCCGGCGTGCGCAGGGCCTCGGCTGCGATCATCGATCCAGAGGCGCTTCTGCTCGCCACGCTCACGTTCGCCCGCTACGACCCACGCCTGTTCGACGAAGTACTCGACTGGCTTGTCCGCTTCGGAACAATGCTCGACGTGAGCCGCCTTCGGCGACTGACTGACCCGCTCGAACCCGACACACGACGCCTGGCACGCGCTGTTGTCGAGCTCATGCGCGAACGTGGCTCTGAGTCGAAGTGGGCACCCATCGCAGAGCGCTGGCGGGCGAAGGAGGCCCGCACACTCTACGCGCCGACGGCGCTCTTCCTCTCCCCGGATGACTCCCCACTACCTGTCTTCGGCGACGCCGAGTCCTTCTTCGCTGAGCGGGGGTTCCTCCGGGGCCCACTCGAGCTGCGTGGGCTGTCCGTGTCACCGTCGCTCGACAGACCGGCACTTCTCCGCTTGCGGGCCCGTGCGCTCACTGGGCTGGGCGTCCGGGCAGAGACGCTACTGTACCTATGGACTCACTCCGCGGCGCATGGTCGTCTTATCGCCGAAAGGGCAGGCTACTCTCAGCGACAGGTCGCAGACTACCTATCCAGTTTGAGCGAAGCGCGCTTCGCTGACCGCTTTGAGGTCGGCAAGACGATCCAATACCGCCTCCGCCCCGAGATCAACGCGGTCGCGGGCCCAACGCTGCACTACGTCGACTGGCCTCGGGCGTTCGAGTTCTTGCGCGATCTGTCAGACTCGCTGGGCCGTGCGTCTGGCCAGGCAGATGACTACGAAATCTCGGTCACCCTTCGAGCCGGCTTCGAGATGCTACGGCACTCGCTGCCCGTCGAGGGATTCGACGTGCCACCGATCGACACTGAACGCCATCCGGGAACGCAGATGATCCAGTACGCGCACGAGTACGCGAGCGAGGTCACCGGACGGGTCGGAGAGCTGAGCTAGCAGGCCGGAGCGCGGGGGTTGCTCGGCGAGTTCCGCAGGCGGGGCAGGCGCGAGGAGGCGCCGTTCGGCGTGTCCGAGCGCCGGGGGCCCCCGCCGAGGACTGTCTGAGCCGACGATCCCCTGTGCCCCTGCCCCCAGCTTGAGTGTCCGACGATCCCGTGCGCCCCGGCCCTCGGCGTCGGTCGTTCTCGCCTACCTCCACACCCGCATCTCCCGCCCGCGTGCGTCGACTTCGGCCTCGGCGGGCATCGCACTCGCCTGACCGTCCCGAATCCGCTCGGCAGTCCAGCACGCCACCGCCGCATCCAGCAGGTCGTCGAGCGCGAACCCACCCTCGCCCTCCGACGCCCTGGCGATCTCCAGCCTGAACCCGTGCTCCTCGAGGAGTGAGAGCCGCTCGAGCAGACCTCGGCCGTCCTTCTTCGAGCAGTGCAGAGGCCTGCCGCCGTTCATGGTCACGAAGCTCGCTTCCGGGTGAGCCTCGAACGTCCGTCGGGCGAGCGTTTCCGACCGCGCGAGAGCGTCGTCCACTTCCCGGATCCTCGGCAGGATGGCGAACGACTGCTTCGAGATCCCTATGCCGCTCTCCGAGCTGCCGACGTTCGCCGCGTTGGCGGCGGCGTAGTCGTCCGCGTGATCGAGGGCGGTCCTCACGGGTGGCGAGAACACGCGCGACTTGCCCTTGCCAAGCGCCTCGCGCGCGAGGACGTCGCACCGCCTGCCGCCGGGTCGGGCGTCGTCGAGAAGGCCGATCGGGATGTCGACGGCGATGATCGCGTCTTGCGCGAACGCGGCGACGGACTCGAAGTCGGCGAGCACCCGGTAGTGGATGTGTCCGCTGGCGTCGCGCCAGGCGACCATCCAGCCGCCTCGGCATCCATCGACGCCGACGGCGAGGGGGCGGTCCTGCGCATCCTCGAACCGCTCGGCACCATCGGCTGCTCGTTCCGCTGTCGTATCGCGTGTCATCGCTCCGCCCACCTCGCTCCCACTCGGCAAGAACCCGGTTTGGCTTCGGCAAGAACGAGAGCGTATCATCGGCTCGTGAGCACACACGCCATCGATATCGACAAGCTGGCCCCTGCGGAGCGATTGCAGCTCATCGGCGATCTCTGGGACAGCCTCCGCGCTGAACCCTCGTCGGTCCCGGTGACCCACGAGCATCGCGAGGAACTCGACGAGCGCCTCGACGAACTGGACACCGGAGCTGCCGAGCTCGTCGACTGGGACGAAGCCAAGCGCAGACTGCACCGAAGCGTCTGAGGTGCAGCGCGTACAGTTCCATTCGGCCGCCCTCGCAGACGTCGAGACGCGCGAAGATTCCTGCTTGAGCGCTTCCCGTACTGCCTCTACTACCGAGCGGGCGAGGGAGAGGTCATCTTCCTGGCATGCCTGCACGCCGCAAGGAGTCCGAGAAGGGCTCGCCGCCGCCTCGATTCTGGGTGAGCCTCGAACGTCCTTCGGGCGAGCGCCTCCGACCGCGCGAGAGCGTCGTCCACGTCCCGGATCCTTCGCGAGATGGGGCAACAACACGCTCCCCTGCCGCCGCCGAGCGCCTCGCGCGCGAGGACGTCGCACCGCCTGCCGCCGGGTCGGGCCGCATCGAGCAGGCCGATCAAGGTGTCGACGGCGAGAGGGCGGTCCTGCGTGTCCATGCGCTCCCCGTTCAGTCTGCGGCGGTACTGTCCCTCGGCGTCGGTCAGGTTCCGTTTGACCCGGGTTAGGGGCGGTGCGCCAGTCTCGATCGCGAACGGCCTCTTGTAGGATAGTATCTTATAGGATACGCTCACCGTGATTGAGATCGTGCAGACGGAGCAGTACACGCGTTGGTTCGCACGGCTGAATGACCGGAGGGCGCGCTCTCGCATCGTTGCGCGAGTATGGCGACTGTCGCGTGGCAATCCCGGCGACACCCGATCAGTCGGCGCAGGCGTCTCCGAGATGCGTATCGACTACGGACCCGGATATCGCCTGTACTTCGCATGGCAAGGTGAAGCGCTGG
This sequence comes from uncultured Eubacteriales bacterium, assembly GCA_964456615.1. Taxonomy (GTDB): domain Bacteria; phylum Actinomycetota; class Coriobacteriia; order Anaerosomatales; family CAVRZR01; genus CAVRZR01. The sequence continues at coordinate 37,227 of CAYWCB010000001.1, forward strand.
TGGTCCTGCTCGGCGGTGGCGACAAGCGGACGCAGAAGCGCGACATCGAACGAGCGCAACGACTGGCTCGAGAACTCTAGGAGGCCGCGATGGGCAAGACGAAGACCTACCCGTGGGACGTGGTCGACTACCTGAAGACCGAAGACGACATCGTCGCCTTTCTCGAGGCTGTCCTCGAAGAGGACGATCCCGCCCTGTTCGCTGCCGCGCTCGGCGATGTCGCCCGAGCGAAGGGGATGACCGCTGTCGCGCGGGAGTCCGGCCTTGGTCGCGAGAGCCTCTACAAGTCGCTGTCGTCAGGCGGCAACCCAGAACTCGGCACGGTCATGAAGGTGATCAAGTCCCTCGGCCTGCGGCTTCACGCCGGCGTGAGGTAGCGCCTCGCGGCGGCCTCGCGTGGTAGACCTGAGATATCATATAATCTGATTCTCAGAGTCCCGAGGAGGACCAGATGACCGAGACACTCAGCGTGACCGAGATCGTCCGCCACTTCGCAGACTACGTGAACCGCGTCGTCTATCGGCGTGAGTCCTTCGTGCTCGTGCGTGGCAGCAAGCCCGTGGCGGAGCTCCGGCCACTGCCCGCAGGGAAACGCCTCGGCGATCTGTCCAGAACCCTCGCCTCGCTCCCCCGCCTTTCCGCAGAGGAGGCGGCATCCTTCGGCGAGGACCTCGATGCCGCGCGCGACGATCTCCGTCGCGTGAAGGTGCGTGACGCATGGGAGTCCTGATCGACTCGAGCATCCTGATCGAGGCCGAGCGCGGCCGTCTCGATCTTGAACCCCACGTCGTTCGGCGCGCAGACGAAGAATGCTTCCTCTCGGTGATCGCGGCGAGTGAACTCCTGCACGGAGTCCGCCGAGCAACAGATGCGGAGCGACGAGCGAGACGCTCGGCTTTCGTTGAGGGAGTCCTCGAGCGATTCCCCGTTCTCGACGTCGACCTTGCGACCGCGCGTGCTCACGCGCAGATCTGGGCGGACATGTCGGCGGCCGGCACACTCATCGGCACCCACGACCTTTGGCTCGCAGCCACATGCGTCGCGCAAGGACTCACGCTGGTGACTGCGAACCTGCGCGACTTCGAGCGTGTCCCCGGGTTGCAGCTCGAGCACTGGCAGGACGCGAGCTGACGCCTCGCGCTGCGGGTGGACGGACTGGCTACTCTACCGCAGAACGGAGCGGATGCCTCTCGGCTCCCCCGTGTCGCGCCCATCTGCCACAGGCGTCACCTGCTTCCGCCTGGCCCGACATCACCGACCCCACGTTCTCCTCGGCCGAGGCCGGGAATCTCCTGCTCACGAACGCGCTTCCCGGATCCCGGAGCACCGTGCTCGCGACGGCACAAAGGCGGTCAGGGATGGGCAAAGGCCGGCGTGCAAGACTCAACGCGAGGACGGCTCACGGGTGTTCGGGCATGTGGGAAGGGGGTATGGTTCGTGCAGGAGGTGCCCGACATGAAGGTGCAGTTCACTGCCGTATTCGAGGAAGTCCCCGAAGGCTTCATCGGCTACGTGGAGGAGCTTCCCGGCGCGAACACACAGGCTGCGACGCTTGAAGAGGCTCGCACCAATCTCGAGGAAGCCGTGGAGCTCGTGCTCGAGGCGAATCGGGTGCTCGCACAAGAGCGTACGGGCGCAAGGAAGGTCATCCGCGAGCCCCTGCATATCAGCTCGTGAAGCGATCTGACCTTGTCCGCCAGCTAGAGAGGGGTGGATGCGAGCTGCTTCGCGAGGGAGGCAGGCACTCCGTCTACGTGAATCGCGCTTCTGGCAAGGCCGCGTCCGTCCCGCGCCACCGCGAGATCAACGACTTCCTCGCTCGCAAGATCTGTCGGGACCTGGAGGTCCAGGAGCCGCCGGGCGTGTGAGCGCGCGCTATCCCTGCGCAGTCTGGCGACAATTTCACCTCTCGGTGAACGGGGATCCAGCAACACACCTCCGCGGAGCGAGCCAGAGACGCTACCACACGGCTTCTCCGACCACCCGCCTCAGCATCTCCCGCACGTCCTCGAACTCCGGCAACCTCATCCCCGTCTCCTCGTCGCAATACAGCCCGCGCCTCACCTCGATCATCACCGAGGCGACGCGCTGGTCGCGCCCGAAGTGCTCCATCGGCACGAGCGTGCCCGCGAACGGCCTGTTGCGTGCTACCGCAAGCCCCTCACGTGCGAACGCATTCTCAAGCGCGTCCGCAAACCCGGGCGGCGTGTGGAAGTCGTCGGTCCCGATGCAGATGTCGGGACGGTCGGGTGTCTGGTTCGGATCGCTCGGCAGCGGCACCGAGGCGAACGAGTGGCAGTCGAGGATCGTGCACCGACCGAACTCCCTGAGCCTCGCAGACACGAGCGCGGTGAGCCCCTCGTGATACGGCTCGTAGAGTTCGCGCATCCGCAGTGCGCGCTCCTCGGCGGTGATCTCGGCCACCACCTCGCCCTGCGACGTGCGCGTGTAGACGACGCCCTGACCGACGGCGACCATGGGCTCCTCGGCGTCGTCGGCGAACCTCTCGGGATCGAAGACGAGGCGCGAGAGCTCGTTCACGAACATCGTCCCGCCCAGACCGAGCACCCACGAGAACAGGTGGTCGACGTGGCAGTCGGTCATGCGGACGATCTCACGCTTGAGCTCCTCGTCGCTGAGCACGATCTGCTCGCGCACGTACGGGGGCACACGCCCAGAGGCGTGCGGGATGTGCGCGACGAGCGGAGTTGCGGGTACGCGACCGGGCAGGACGATCTTGTACGGGCCGATGGGCATGGGGCTAGCGCCTCTCCGAGCTCGAGTTGATCACGCCGGGCCTCAGAGCATGGCTCGTCGCGCGCGTTTCTTCGAAGAACTCGATCGATGCGTACGGGTGTCCGACCGCGTCTTCGAACCGCTCGTCGAAGGCGTCGCGCAGCAACCGATAGCCCGCCACGCGCTCGAAGAAGTCGGGCACGAACCTGAACGCCATGTGGATCGCATGGCCGGGGAACTCGACCGATCCTCGCCCGAGCGAACAGTACTGCTCGAGGTCCCCTTCGGCGATCGGGTAGATGGTCTTCTGCTCGGACGGTCCGTCGACGCCGTACTGAACGCCGATGGTGAGCTGCGTGGTGATGTCCTCAGATTGGGCGTTGCCCATGGCTCGTCCTTCCCGCCACGGGTCGCCCCATGGCTCTTTAGCAGTTGGTCACGCGGCTGCAAGCTGCTCTTCAAATCCCGCGGGTCGCCTTCGGGGCGACCAACTCCCAGATCGGTTGTCATCGTAGCACGCGCCGGTGACGGGACGTTCCGTCCACAGCTACTCGGCAGGCCGCACGAATCCCTCGGCCTCCTCGGCCCTCCTCGCCCGAGGCCCTCGTCCCGTTCGCGGGTATGTTCGCAGCGTGCCCTGAAGCGGAGGAGGGCGCATGTCCAGACTGAGCCCACGTGCGCTCGCGATCGCACTGGTGCTCCTCGTGGTGCTGGACGTCTTGCTGTACCTGCCGCTCACCCCGTACGTCCCCTGGGACTTCCGCCTGCCGGATCGCACCCTCATGGGGTTCGACCAGTACGTGCAGAGCCTCAAGGCGAACGAGCGGGTGCGCATCGCGGTCGTGGGCAGTTCGATCATGTGGGGCGGCTTCGCCGATCCCGACGACACGCTGAGTTCGTGGATGACGCGCGACTATCGCGAGCAGGGACGGAATGTCCAGGCGTTCAACCTCGGCATGAACGGCGCGCGCGCGAACGACCTCTACACGCTCACGGCATCGCTCACGAGCGCGCGAGCCGTCGACATGATCCTGCTGAACTTCGACTACCACTTCTTCAACGACAACGTGCCCTTCGAGTGGCGCTACCCGGAGCTCAAGAGCAAGGTTGCGAGCTGGGCGCCGGCCTCGGTCGACGACACGCTCGTCGCGCGCATTCCCGCTTCGGAACCTCCGACGCCGACGATCGAGACTCGCCTCAGCACCGCGCTCTCGCGTGTCTGGAAGCTCTACGCCGAACGCGACTACCTCGACGCGATCGTCTTCGGTGGCGTGCCGCGCACCGAGTTCGGCAAATGGGCCGCGACCCTCGGCTACCAGATCCGCGGCCGGCCCTGGTACCGCAAGAAGCCAGCATCCCGCCTGCCGCTTCGCGAGCTCAAGACCCAGTACGCGGTCGAACCGTTCACGAACGACGACATCTACATCCAGTATCTGGCGGCACTGCTCCTGAAGGCCCAGCACGACGACGTCCCCGTGGTCGTGTTCGCGGGCCCGCTCAACACCGCGCTCCTCGACAAGTACCGCCTGTGGGACCGCGCAGCGTATGCGCGCAACGTCGCGTTCGTGCGCCAGCTGGTCGAGAGCCGCGGTGGCGGGTTCCTCGACCTGACCGCGTCGGTGCCGGGGTCCGAGCTCGGCGACACGCACCACCCGCTCTCGGCGGGCTACAGGCGGCTGGCATCCGAGCTGATCGCCCGCATCGACCCGCTCGTGCGCGAGCTCGAGAGCACCCGCGGGACGGTGAACGCGACATCGATCTCACAGACGACCACGCTCTCGCCGCCGCCTCCTCTGACCGGCGCCATCCCCTGGGACTTCCGCATGCCGAGCACCACACTGCTCGGCTTCGACGAATTCGTCGCCCACATGCGCACGCACGAGGGAGTCCGCATCGCCACGGTCGGCGACTCGCTCGTGTGGGGCGGACATACGAGCCCACCCGAAACGCTCGCTTCGTGGATGACGCGCGGCTATCGGGCGAAGAAGCGCAAGGTAGAGGCGTTCAACTTCGGCATGGCGCGGGCGAACTCGAACGAGCTCTACAACCTCTCGGCGGCGCTAACGAGCCAGCGCGCTGTGGACCTCATCCTCTTGAACTTCAACTACCGCTTCTACGCGAACGGCGTGCCGCTCCAGTGGATGCGTCCGCAGCTGCGCGACAAGGTGCTCGATTGGGCCCCGCTCTCGCCCGACGATCCGCTCATCGCGAACCAGCCCGATCCGCCTCCGTCGCTCGAGACCACGGCCGCCTACGAGACGAAGCTCCGCCGCTGGTTGGGCACGTTCGCGAGGCCGTCCGACCGCGTCTACAAGAAGAAGCCGGCCTCCGCGCTCCCGATCGCGGCGACCAGGCAACAGTTCCTGGCCGTCCAGCCCCTCTCGGAGAACGACATCTACATGCGCTACCTCATCGAGCTCATCCGCAAGGCCAACCGCGACGGCGTGCGCGTGGTCGTGTTCACCGGTCCGCTCGACGTCGGGTTCCTCAGACGCTACAAGATGTGGGACCGCGCGGCCTACAACGCGAACATCGCGCGCGTCCGTTCGATCGTGCGGCGAGAGGGCGCTGGCTTCATCGACCTCACGAACACGATTCCCGGCGCCAATCTCGGCGACACGCACCACCCGCTCTCGGCGGGCTACAAGGCGATGGCCGCCCTGCTCATCCCCAAGATCGACACGATCGTGCGCCAGCTCGAGGCGTCGCGCACCGCTGGCGCACGCACGGGCGCCTCCGCGACCGTGGACGCTTCGGCGGCCGAGGGCGCCTCAGCGACCGCAACCGCGACCGGGGGCGGTGACAGGTGCTGTCCTTCGGCACGCTCGCCTTCGCGCTCTTCCTCGCGATCGTGCTCGCGCTCTACTGGATCGTGCCGCAACGCTTCCGCGCGCTCGAGCTCGCAATCGCCTCGTACGTCTTCTATCTGTACGCCGCACACGCACCCCTGCTGCTCGCGCTGACGGTCGCCGTCTACTTCCTCGGTCGCGGCGTGCGCACGAGCGCGCCCCAAGCGCGTGCTCGTGCCCGGCGTCGTCGGCGTCGTCGCAGTGCTCGCCGTCTTCAAGTACGCGGGCATGGCGGTGGTCACGCTCAACTTTTTCCGCCACCGCCTCGGCATCGCGCCGGCCCCCCTACCAGAGATCGTCGCTCCGCTCGGCATCTCCTTCGTGACCTTCATGCTCATCCACTACCTCGTGGAGATGTACCGCCGGTCCGCGCCCGCACCCACCCCGATCGAGTTCGCCGCGTACGTCTCGTTCTTCCCGACGATCACCGCCGGACCCATCAAGCGCTACCCG
>CAYWCB010000002.1:0-246 GCA_964456615.1 uncultured Eubacteriales bacterium
GGGTCGAGTCGCTTCTGGCGAAGTCCGACGACGAGATGCGCAAGATCCGCGGCAACAAGATAGCGATGATCTTCCAGGACCCGATGACCTCGCTCAACCCCGTGTACCGGATCGGTCGTCAGATCGCCGAGCCGCTCATGCTGCACAAGCGGATCTCGAAGAAAGACGCGTGGGACCGGGCTGTCGACCTGCTCGACCTCGTGGGCATTCCCAATCCCGAGAAGCGTGTGAAGGACTACCCGCACC
>CAYWCB010000002.1:305-29426 GCA_964456615.1 uncultured Eubacteriales bacterium
ACCCGGACATCCTCATCGCCGACGAGCCGACGACCGCACTCGACGTGACGATCCAGGCGCAGATCGTCGAGCTCATGGAGGAGCTCCAGGAGCGCACTGGCGCCGGGCTGATCATGATCACGCACGACCTGGGCGTCGTCGCCGACGTCGCGGACAACGTGCTCGTGATGTATGCGGGTCGCGCTATCGAGTACGGCAACGTGGATCAGGTCTACTACCGTCCACTGCACCCCTACACCTGGGGGCTCATGGATTCACTTCCGCGGCACGACATGACCGAGAAGGGCGAGCTCTGCCCGATCAAAGGGCTGCCGCCGAGCCTTATCTACGTCCCGTCCGGCTGCGCGTTCCACCCGAGATGTCCGTACGTCCGGGACCTGTGTCGATCGGAGGTGCCGGAGTTCAAGGCAGTGGAGGGCGGTCACTGGGCGGCGTGCCACTTCGCCGGGCAGCCCGGATTCGCCCGCGACGAGACGATCTGCGCGGGGGTGAGCGCATAGTGGCCGAGCTCCTCCGCGTCGAGCACCTCAAGAAGTACTTCGCGGTGCGCCACGGCGTGTTCTCTCGCCAGAGCGGAGTGGTGAAGGCCGTCGACGACATCTCGCTCCACGTCGACTCCGGGGAGACGCTTGGCCTCGTCGGCGAGTCGGGGTGTGGCAAGTCGACGACCGGGCGCGCCATCATGCGGCTGATCGAACCGACCGACGGGTCGATCACGTTCGACGGCATCGACGTTCGCGCGCTCAGGAGTTCCCAGCTCAAGGAGTTCCGCCGGCAGGTCCAGATCATCTTCCAGGACCCCTACGCGTCGTTGAACCCGCGCTTCACGATCGGGGAGATCGTCACTGAGCCGCTCGTGATCCACAGGATCGGCTCGAGGGCGGAGCAGACGAAGCGGGCCAAGGAACTGCTCGAGATCGTGGGCCTGAATCCCGAGCACATCAACCGATACCCCCACGAATTCTCGGGTGGCCAGAGGCAGCGGATCGGGATCGCACGCGCACTGGCCCTGAACCCGAAGCTCATCGTCTGCGACGAGCCGGTGTCGGCACTCGACGTGTCTATCCAGGCGCAGGTGCTGAACCTGCTGGACAAGCTCCAGGACGAGATGGGGCTCACCTACCTCTTCATCGCCCACGATCTCTCGGTCGTCCAGCATATCTCCGATCGTGTTTCCGTGATGTACCTCGGCAAGATCGTCGAAACGTCGGGGTGGCAAGACCTCTATCGCGCTCCAAGCCATCCGTACACGCAGTCGCTGCTCTCGGCGGTGCCGGTACCGGATCCCGACGTGCAGAAGGAGCGCCAACGGATCCTCCTCCCGGGCGATCCGCCGAGCCCGATCGACCCGCCGAGCGGGTGCCGCTTCCACACGCGCTGCCCGATCGCGCAGTTCCCGAGGTGTGCCGAGGAAGAGCCGCTGCTGCGGGAAGTGGGTGAGGGACATCAGGCGGCCTGCCACTTCGCGAAGCCGTTCCCCATCGAGGTCACGTCGGCTCACATCATCAAGGACGAGCTGCTCTCGACAGTGGTCGGACGCGATGAGGGGTCGCCGGGGACGTAGGTCGGAGCGGTGAGGACGCGACGACCGAGGGCAGCCCCGAGGTCGACTGATTCGGACCGTGAGCGGCCCTGAGCAGCGGCTAGGCACGTCTTTCGGAGTCCTGCTATACTCTCCGTCGCTGTCCTGCGGGCCAGCCCCGAGTCCGAGTGGCGGAATGGCAGACGCGCTAGGTTGAGGGCCTAGTGTCCTTAGGGACGTGCGAGTTCAACTCTCGCCTCGGACACCAGTCATGAGCAGCGCCTTCTCCGGAAACGGGGGAGGCGCTTTGTTGTGCGTCCGAGCAAACGCTACTCTCCTCATGATGACGACGTGAGCGGGCGAACGGATGCCGACCGAACGAGTCCGGAGGGCGGGACAGTGACTCGGTCAGACGGAGAAGCGCGCGAGGTGCCGCAGGTCGTACGAGATTTCGCGCGGCAGATATTGCTCGCGAAGAAGGCCGTGATGCTCTACCCGGCGTCGAGCCCGATCCCGGTCGATCTCGCGCAGGGCGCAGTGAAGACGCTCAACGCTGCTCAGCAGGTGTATGGGGAGATCTTGCTGATTGTCAGCCGTAGCGGCGTCTTCTTCGAAGACGGTCAGGTTCACGTTCGGCTGGAAATGCTCGCTGCGATCGCAGAGCAACTGTACAACCACCAGATCGCGGAGATTCGCTTTCATGCGGGTGTCGCCGTCGACGACCTGGTTCGGTTCCTCCGTGTGACCGACATGCCGCGCGAGGAGGTCGCGGCTGCGGGCGGCTTCGCTGCAGTCCTTTGGGAGACCGGAGTCAGTACGATCACGGTCACTGCAGCACAGGTGACGCTCGTCGAGGCGGATATCGCGGCCGGCGCTGTCGCGCCGCAGGATCGCCGTTCGCTGGCCGAGGACAGGAAGGATATCGGCGCGCTGCTGTCAGGCACGCTGGGAGAAGGCTACGTCCGCGAACGCACCCTGGCGCGCGTGACTGGGGACCCCGACGCCATCCGCGACTACCTTGAGGCCACACATGCGGGCGAGACCGGGATCGGCGGCTCGGGGCTGGAGGCGACGGTCGACCGGTTCATGGATCTGGTGGACCTCGCTTCGGATGTGGACGCGCACACGCGGGAACTGCTTGTGTCCTTGATGAACGCGCTGCGCACACTGGAGCCGAGTCTCCGACGTATGCTGCTGCTCGACCTGCTGCCGAAGGTCCGCGAATCGGCCACCCTCAGCTCGGTGATCGGACAGATCGACGTCCACGAGATCGTGCAGATGCTGGTGGATGGCGTCGATGCCGACAGGATTTCTCTTGAGCGCCTCGCGCGGGCGATACAGAGTCTCGTGATGCTCAGGAGCATCGACCGCGACAAGGTCATTGCGGCAGCGGGTGCTGCGATGATGGAAGCGGGTCTGGACGAACGAGCCGTCGCCGAGGTGCTCGAGCGCGGCGCGCCAAGACGTCTCGAGGTCGGGGAGCGTGCCGAGCCTACGCGTCGGGCAAGCGCGCTCGAGAGCCTCATGGAGGCGGTGGGGCTCTCCCCCTCGCCCCGCGGAGATGATTGGGAGGAGGCGGCCGTCGCCGCTCTGCGCGCGGAAGCGAGAGAGGGGATCACGGACGGCGACGTCATGTGGGCCCTCGTCGCGCTCGTTGCACGCGACGCGCGCGAAGCGCCCTTCGCATCCATCATGTCTCTACTCGAGGACTGCCTGGGCCTGCTCCTCACTCGTGGGGAGATCCAGCTCGCGGCCGACGCGGCGTACGTGCTGCTCGACGCCGCCAAGAACCCGGAGCTGACCGTGGGGCAGAGAACCCGCCTTGAGAATGCCGTCGGGAGGTTCGCGCGCGCGGAGGACGTGCGCGAGATAGCCCGCGTGCTACGTACGCATTCTCCGGGGACACCCGAGCACGACGCGGCAGGCCGGCTGATCCAGAGCCTTGGCGTGCTAGCGATACAGCCTCTCCTCGAGCAACTCGCTGAAGAGCAGAACATGGCTGTTCGGAAGTTCCTGGTCGACCTGTTGTCCGGAATGGCGGCGGGCCACATTCCCCAGCTCGGCACGTACGTCTCTGACAGCCGATGGTATTTCGTCAGGAACGTAGTGAGCATCCTCGGCGCGACACGCTCCTCCGAAGCTCTGGTCTACCTCGAGCGCACGCGGCGTCACGAGGATGCGCGAGTCCGGCGGGAGACCATTCGTGCAGTGGCGGGCATCGAAGATCCGCTCGCGGTCGAGCTCCTGATCGGTTCGCTGAGCGATCGCGACACCCAGAACGTGCAGCTCGCGGCTCGGTACCTCGGCGCCGCTGGTGTGCACGAGGCCATTCCGGGTCTTCTCCTCGTGGCGAACGGGGAGGGTGTGGGAAGTCGGGAGACGCCGGCGCGCGTTGAGGCCATCGAGGCGCTTGGGGCGCTCAGAGCCGTCGGAGCGGTGCCCACGCTCGGGCTACTGGCCGCGCGACGGCGCGGTCTGTCCTTCGGGTCGGGCCGTTCACGGGAGCTGCGGGCGGCAGCCGAAGCAGCGCTCAGAGCCATAGGCACGGGGAGGTGACGCGGTCATGTCTGAGGATTCGGACCTGAGCGCGCTCTTCACGTCGGCGGGTGAAATCGGCCCCCGTAGCGACATCGAGAGCAACGTGCTGAGCACCGTTCACTACTCCCTCAACCAGACGGAGCGTGTGAGCACCGTGCTTGCGAGGCTCTATGCCGCCCGTCGGTCCGTGAGACTGTATCCGCCGAATCACCCGGCCGCGAAGGAGAGCATCCTTCTTCTCGGGGACGCGATCCGCTCGTACCACGACGAAGGCGTGGATCTGCAGTTCGTGTTCTACAACGACGAGATCCTCATGGGGGATCAGCTACTGCCACGCGAGAGCTTGCAGTTCGATCAGCTGGTCCGGGATATCGCCGCGACGGGCATGAACTCCGTCATCTTTCGCTGCGGCATCCTCGACCGGGAGGTCGAGGAGTTCGTGGGCATACTGGCGCGCGACGTGGCAGAGGTCCAATCATCGGGTGGGGTGGAGCAGATGGTGGCCGGTGCTCTGATGCCCCACGTAGAGGTGAGCACTGTGATAGCCATGGGCTGCGGCTCCAAGGCGCGCGGTGATGGGGTCAGCGGGGAGCCCTCGGCAGTGTTGAACGGCGCGGTCGCGCTCGTGCGCGAGATGGACCGCTTGTTCCACGGAGACGCAAGCGTCAGTGGCGTACGCGTGAAGGGCGTCGTGAACGCGCTCGTAGACTGTGCCCTCGAGAACCGTCACGCGCTGCTTCGGATGTCGAGCCTGAAGGACTACGACGAGTACACCTATCATCACTGCGCCAACGTCGCGGCGATCGCGCTCGGCCTTGGTTCGCAGATCTCGACGGATGAGCGCTTCTTGGGGGCTCTTGGCATCGGTGGCCTGCTGCATGACCTCGGCGTGCTCACGGTCGGGCCCAGCATCTCGAACAAACCGGGGCCGCTCACTCCCGAAGAGTGGGAAGTGATCCGCACGCACCCGATAGCGGGAGCCGAGATGGTGGCCCTGCTTCCGGGGGTGGACCGGTCGGCCGTGGTCACCGTCTTCGAGCATCATATGCGGTGGGATGGGACCGGCTATCCCGAGAACGTGCATGGCAGGACGCAGCATCTGACGAGCAGGATTGTGGCGATCGCCGACGCCTACGACGCCATGACGTCGGAGCGGAGCTACTCACCGGCGCGCCTTCCAGACGACGCGATGAGCGAGGTCGTCCGAGCGGCTGGCGGGGCTCTTGACCCGGCGCTCGTAGGTCTCTTCGTCCGTTTGCTCGGAGCGTACCCTCCCGGTTCGGTCGTCCGGCTCTCGACCGGGAGCGTGGCTGTGGTACTTGCCGCCGGGGCCGATCAGCGAAGACCGCTCGTCCGCGTGATCGCATCCCCGGACGGCGATCTCGTTGCGCCGCGCGATCTCAACCTCGCTGAGACGCTCGAACTCGAGGTCCTGCACTGCATCGACCCGGCCCACCTGAACGTCAGCGTGCGCGACTACCTCTGAGCGAGCATTCCTCGCTCCTCGGCCCGGTCTTCGTTGTTGGGACACCTTGGGCTGGTTGCGAGACCAGCAGAACGGGAAGTCGGTCGTCGAGGGGCGACTGCGGTACCGATAGGCGCCCGAAGGGCGCATCGGCTACACGTGTCGTGGACCGCGCGCCGGGGAGGCGAGCTTCGGCTATGCTGCGCGCGGAGGTGCGCATGGTCTCTTTCACGCGGGTGCGTATCGGTCGTGGTGGCCTGCCCGTCTGCACGCGATGCTCCCCGGAGCTTCCGTCCTCCGAGCTGCGTGCAGCCGAGGATGTGCTCGCGGACGTGCGCGACGCCGTGCGCTCCTGGGATGTCGGCCCCGGTCCGAGTATCTGGTTGGCCAGAGCAGACGGATTCGCACACCCGGACCTCCCGCGTCTCGTCGATGCGAGCAGGATGCTCGGAGTTGAGCGTCTGAAGGTCTCCACCGCCGGGCCGGCGCTTGCACATGGGTCGAACGCGACGGGCTCGATCGAGGCAGGCCTTCGGCACGTCGAGGTCGTCGTGCTGGCCGTCGACCAAGTCCCGGATGCGGTCGCCAGCGTCAGCCCATTCCAGCTTGCGACCGAGGGTGTGGCCGCCTACGTCGAGGCTGCGAACACGCTCGGAGAGCCGGCGGTGGTCGTCGGACGCGTGCTGGCATGCGAGCACACCTACGCGATCGCCCCCGCGACCGTCGCGGCGCTGGGTGCCGCCGGGGCTGTCGCGGTGACCGTCGAGTTTACCGCGAAAGCCCCGCGACCGGACCCCCAGTGGATGCGGGCCGCGGTCGACTCCGGCCTTGTGAATCGAGCATGGGTCCAGTTCGAGGGCCTCGCGCCATATGCAGGTGCAAGCGCGGACACCGGCACGAGCTGCGGTCCAGTCCTGTCGGGCGTCCGAGCCTGGAACGACGAAGACGGTGTCGCGTGACCGCCTCCGTCCTGAGAGTGGCGCTCGTTGGCGTGAACGCGCCGGGCTACCGGTCGCTCGCGCTGGGCTACCTGCGGGCGTACGCACTGGAGGACCAACGGCTTGCTGACGTCGTGTTCACCACGCTCGACCTCGACGTCGGCACGGATCCCTGGTGGATCGCCTACCGCATCCTCACCCTGGAGCCCCGTCCCGACCTCGTCGCGTTCTCCGTTGTCTGTTGGAACGCGCGACACGTGTACGAGATCGCACGCATCGTCAAGGCGGCGCAGCCCGAGACCCTCGTCGTGCTCGGCGGGCCGGAGGTCGGGCCGATCGCGGAGGACGTGCTCGTGGCGCAGCCGGAGGTCGATGCGGTGGTACGAGGTGAGGGTGAGATCACCTTCGCGGAGGTGCTCGCTCGGCTGATCGACGCGAAGATGACGAAGAGAGCATGCGGCGACGCGGACTTCGAGCACGTCGCCGGGGTCACGAGCCGGTATGGCGACCGCATCCTCTCTGGTCCAGATCGGGCGCTCGTCGAGAATCTCGACGATGTCCCATCGCCGTACCTGTCAGGTGTGCTCGAGCCGGTCGACGGTGCCACATACCTCGAGACCTACCGTGGCTGCCCCTTCCACTGCGCCTACTGCTTCGAGGGCAAGGGCTACGGACGCCTGCGTCGCTTCTCGGACATGCGGGTCGCGGCCGAGATCGACCTCGTCGCCTCGCACCCCGACGTGCGCTCCTTCTCGTTCATCGATCCGGTGTTCAACCTGACCGCCGAGCGCCTGGAATGGCTCTCGGAGCGGCTCTCCGCGCACGCGGAGCGGGGAGTCCGCCTGCACACCATAGAGGTGGACGTCGAGCGGATCGGTGCACTGGAGGCGACGCACCTGCGCAAGGCCGGTGTGGCGAGCGTGGAGACGGGTCCGCAGTCCGTCGGTACAGCGGCGCTCGAGGCGTGTCACCGCGCGTTCGACCGGGACCGTTTCGCCGCAGGAGTGAGCGCGCTCAAGGCGGAGGGGATCTCGGTCGAGTGCGACCTCATCGTCGGGCTGCCCAAAGACACGCCTGCCGACGTGCTGGAGGGACTCGAATTCGTCATCGGGCTCGACCCCGGGGCGGTGCAGCTGTCCACGCTCCACGTTCTCCCGGGGACCGAGTTGTGGGAGCGCGCCCGCGAGCTCGGTGTACGCTATGACCCCGCGCCACCACACGAGGTGGTCGCGACCGATCAGATCGACTTCGCGGACCTGCGGCGCCTCGAGACGCTGGGCACGGCCGCGACGGCGATCTACCGGGCCCGTTCGCCGAGGACGACACGCGGAGAAGACGGAGGACGCTCGTGACGCAGGTCTCCCGCCGCGCTCAGCTCATCCGGCCCTTCGTCGTGATGGACGTCGTGGCGCGCGCCAAGGAACTCGAAGCCGAGGGCCGCGACATCGTGAGGCTCGAGATCGGCGATCCGGACCTGCCGACGCCCGACGTCGTGAAGCACGCAGCCGAGGAGGCGATGGAGCACGGCGACACCGGCTACACGCAGTCCCTCGGCCTGCCGAGTCTGCGCGAGGCGATATCGCTACACTTCGACACTGCCTACGGCGTGCACGTCGATCCAGAACACATCGTCGTCAGCCAGGGCACCTCGCCTGCGATGCTGCTGCTCTTCGGCGCCCTGCTCGACCCCGGCGACGAGGTCGTTATCTCGGACCCTTCGTACCCCGCGTACCCGAACTACGTCGCCTTCCTCGGTGGCGTGCCGGTGCCGGTCACCGTGCATGCCGAGGACGCCTTCCGCTTCCGGCCGGACGAGGTGCGCGCCGCCATCACGCCGCGCACGCGAGGCATCGTCATCAACTCGCCCTCGAACCCCATGGGGACGGTGCTTCGGGAGAGCGACCTGAGAGAGCTTGCCGCAATCGCCGAGGAAGCGGGCATCTGGATCGTCAGCGACGAGATCTACCACGGGTTGGACTTCGTGGAGCGTGCCCACAGCATACTCGAGTACACGGACCGGGCGTTCGTGCTCAACGGCTTCTCGAAGACCTACGCGATGACGGGCTGGCGGCTCGGCTACCTGATCGCACCGCCTGGGTTCGTGCGGCCGTGCGAGAAGATCCAGCAGAACTTCTTCCTGTGTGCGAACCATTTCGTGCAGGTGGCTGGCATCACAGCGATCACCGAGGCCCAGAAGGACGTGGCCGCGATGCGCGCGATCTACGACGAGCGCCGGCGCTATCTTATCCCGGCGCTGCGCGAGATCGGCCTGGGCGTGCAGTGCGAGCCGACGGGCGCCTTCTACGTGTTCGCCGACGCCCGCGCGTGGGGCAGCGACTCGCTGGTGCTCTCGCGCACGCTGCTCGAGGAAGCGGGAGTCGCCGTGGCCCCCGGCATCGACTTCGGCCCCGGCGGGGAGGGGTTCCTCCGCATAAGCTACGCGACGGACCTCACGCGCCTCAAGGAAGGCGTGAGGCGCCTCGGCGAGTGGGCCTCTCATCGCTAGCCGGTCGTGCCGATATACTGAACGGAAGCCGGGTGCGAAACGCTCCAGCATCGCCCTCGGCTGTGGGTTGGCTGGCAGCCCCTGGCAGGTATGCTCTTTGCTTCCTGCCTGCGGGCTGGGTAATCGCTCACCTGTATGTGATCCGAGCTTGTGCCGCCTCGCGGCTGGAAGGGGTAGTGCGTGACGTCCGAGACGTGGAGCAGGGCCGATATCCATATCCACAGTCATCACAGCGATGGTCTTGCTTCGATCCCGGAGATCATGGACTACGTCCAGGCCGAGACCGACCTCAGCGTCATCGCGATCACCGACCACAACACCATCGAAGGTGCTCTCGTCGCCAAGTCCCTCGAGGACGACTACGACTTCGAAGTCATCGTCGGCGAGGAGATCTCATCGAGATCAGGGCACATCATCGGGCTGTTCTTGGAGAAGCCCATCCGCCAAGGCATGTCCGTGACGGAGACCTTGGCGGCCATAGACGACCAGGGCGGTATCGCGGTCATCCCGCACCCCTTCTCGAATCGCGGGGTGTTCGGCCCCTTCGGTCGTGACGCGTTCGGCGCGGCCATCGGGGACCTCGCATTCCACGCCCTCGAGGTCTACAACTCGATCCCGTACCTGCGCTGGGCGAATCGCGTGGCCTCGCAGATGCTCGCGGGCGGTCAGGGCATCGCCGCCACCGGTGGGTCGGATGCTCACGTGCTCAAGGGCATCGGTACCGGGTGCACCGTGTTCCGCGGGAGCACCGCCGAGGACCTTCGGCGGAGCGTGAGCCGCCTTGAGACGCACGCCGAGAGCAGCGCCGCCGGACTGAGCATGGCTGTGAGATACGCGTTCCGAATCCCGCAGATCCGCCGCCAGCAGGCATGGAACTGGGAGCGCTGCAAGTCCCTCTAGGCTCTCTCGGATGCCGGCTTGTCGAGTTCGCTCAGCGCGTCGATCGCCCTCTCGCGCAGTGCCTCCAGCACCTCGGGCTCGTCACGCCACGTCGACAGGGTGACCACCGAGACCGCCGAGCCCGTCCTTGCATGCTTGATGGCCATCGAAACGTCCAGCAGCGTCTGGATGCTGTCGACGGGATAGCAGGCCGGACACACGAGGATGCGTGTGCACCCAAGCGCGGCCAGGTGCCTGACTGTCGAGGTCACGTCCGGATCGCGCCAGTCTGCCCACGCCAGACGCGCGTTGCGTTGAAGCGTTTCATCGTCGGCGAAAAGCATCTTGATGCGGTTGAGGAAGGCCGTCTCGTCGTTGTCGAGTGCCGGGTTCAACTCGGCGCGCGTCTCGGGCTGGCCGTGCGCCACGAGAGCGACGCCGGTCCCGTCAGGCTCGTCGAGTCCGATCGAGATCCTTCGTGCGATGAGTCTGGCGAGGTTGTCGGCGGATCGAAGCGGAGCTGCGTAGGCGACGGTGATTCCGGCTTCATCGGGTCGGCTGCGATCGAGGATCGTCTTCGCGCGAACCATCTCGATAGACTCCCCGACGCCGAGCGGCACTACCACCACTCGCGAGTACCCCGCCCGAGCGAGGTCGCCAACGTGCTCGAGCAGGCTGCCGTACCCCGAACACCACGCGATTCCGCAGTACTCGACCTCCGATCCCGCGAGCACACGCTCGAGAGCTTCGGCGATCTCGCGCACCTGACGGCGTGCCGGGCTGATTCCGCCGATGGCCCGGTAACGCGCCTTCTGGGCGGCGAAGAGGAATGGCGTCGCAACGATTCCCAGACGAAGGACCTCGTCTTCTTGCAGGGACAGGAGATCGACCGCGGTCGATGCGGGCGAGTACGTCTCTGTCTCGGCATCGCTCAGGAGTAGCAGCGCGGTCCGATCTCCGGTTGCGGCTGCGACAGGGAGAGGGCGCTCGCGGTGTGCGACCTGCGGAAGCACGGCGGACGCAAGCGAGTAGCCACCGATGAACGCAGCCATCGCGAGAGCGATCGTCATCGCCGGCACGGGGGCGCTGCGGTACTCGGCGATGAGTTGCCCGAGCGACCAGGCACAAAGCAGGAAGCCACCGAGGGTGACGATCCCGCCGACGGCCTCGCGACCCGCGGGAAGGGAGAGCCCAGCGACCACGCCCAGGCCGGCAACGAGGCCGCCGACTACAAGCACGATCCACAATCCGCCCGTCACTCGCACCCCTCCTGTCAGGCGATGATAGCGTGACGCGCCGATGTCATTGACGGCAGAATACCCCATGGGGTATAAGGGTACGCGGAAGCACGGAGCAGAAAGGATGCGAGATGAGCGCTGCCATCGACGTGACGGGAGAGAGCTTCGACACCGAGGTGCTCCAGGCCGACGTACCCGTGGTCGTGGACTTCTGGGCGCCGTGGTGCGGTCCGTGCCGAATGGTTGGCCCGGAGGTAGACAAGCTGGCCGCCCGGTTCGGCTCGAGCGTGAAGTTCGTGAAAGTGAACGTCGACGACAACCGGGAACTCGCGATCAGGTACGGTGTGGGAAGCATCCCGACGATTCTGAAGTTCGAGCGCGGGCAGGTCGCCGGACACGTAGTGGGTGCCAGAGGCGCGGATGCTCTTGCCAAGGAATTCGGCTTGGGGGTCTAGCTATGCCCACGTACGACCTGGAGTGTCGAGACTGCGGCACTCGGTTCGAGAAGTTCCTCATGCGACTGCTGTCCGAAGCGGATCGCGCGTGCCCGCAGTGCAGCTCGCGCAACGTCAAGACAGGAGTGGGCGGGGGCATTCTCGGCGCCGGAGCGAAGACCAGCACCTCCGCAGCGTGTGGCACGAGCCGTTTCCCTTGAGGATAGCCCCGCGTCCGGTACGGACGGAAGGCAGGCTTGGGGCGAGGCGAGCCAGGGGGTGGCGGGAAGACGTGGAGTACGCGTACAGGCGCCTTGCGGGTGGGTCACTGGAAGATGTGGCGAAGCGTGTCGCAACAGCGGCGCCTCGGCACGGGCTCGTCGTCCTGCAATCGAGGGATATGCAGGCCTCGCTCGCCGCGAAGGGATTCCCGATCGGGCCGCTGAGGATCGTCGAGCTCGGACTCGCCGAGAACGGAGAGGACCCGATCCTCTCCCTGATGCTGCCGTGCCGGCTGAACATCTACGCCGAAGGCGGGAGGGTGGTCATCGCCGCCCTGCGTCCGTCGGTCTTCCTCGAGATCTACCCAGAGCGGAATCTGGAGCAGGCGGCGCGGGATCTCGAGAACGCCGTCATGGCTGTGGTCGACGAGGTGTCCGTGGAAACTCCGTAGCCTCCGCGGGCGTCTCGTCTTGTGTCCACACCGCTGGCCTTCACCCGGGCGTGGCGGGTCACACTACTTGACGCACGACGAGTACTTCAGAAAGACCTTGATCGTCTCGTCGATCAGCTCGTCTCGATCCGTGACCTCTTCTCCGATCAGGCACTCCTTCATGGCATGGCCGATCACGTGCATGCCCACCTGATTGAGCGCCGCTTTGGCTGCCATGATCTGGGTGAGGATCGCCTCGCATTCCTGCCCTGACTGTATCATCGCTTGGAGCCCGCGGATCTGACCCTCGAGCCGCTTGAGCCGGTTGACCAGTCTCCGTCTTTCGACGTTCGCCTTTTCTGCGGATGCGGCTTGAGCCATGGCTGCACCTCGATTTCGCGTAGGATATGCGTGGGGCTCACGCCCGGGAAGAATAATACCCCCTGGGGGTATTTTCAGCAACAGACGTTCGGAGGGCGCCGACGTGGGCTACACCCGGTCGACAGGCGCGGGACAGAGCGGTACTCGCATGCGCAAGATCCGCGGTGTCCTTTGGGCCGCACTCGCGCTCAACGTGGCCGTGGCGCTCGCGAAGATGACATGGGGGCTCGTTTCGGGATCCATCGCGATGCTCGCGGACGGGTTCCACTCGACGTTCGATGGTGTGTCGAACGTCGTGGGTCTCGCGGGGATAGCCATGGCGGTTCGGCCCGCGGACAGGGAGCACCCGTACGGGCACGGCAAGTACGAGACGTACGCGTCCGCAGTGATCGGTGCGATGCTCGTCTTCGCGGCATACAAGGTAGGCGGCACGGCGATCGAGCGGTTGCGTGGAGGCGGGGAGCCGCCGAGTGTGACCACGGTCTCGTTCGCGGTGATGCTGGGGACGCTTGCCGTCAACATCGGCGTGACGCTGTGGGAGCGCTCCGCGGGCCGCCGCCTCAACAGCTCGATCCTCATTGCGGACTCTCGGCACACCCGCTCGGACGTGCTCGTCAGCCTGGGGGTGATCGCAGGTCTCGCGCTCGTGAGGATGGGATACCCGACGGCGGACGCGGTCGTTGCGCTCCTGGTGGCGGCCGCGATCGTGTACACGGCGTGGCAGGTCTTCAGGGAAGCGGCAGTGACGCTGTCCGATGCGGCGCGCATCCCCGCGTCCGAGATATGTGAGATCGTGCTGGGCGTTCCCGGGGTCTTGGGCTGCCACCACGTGCGGACCCGCGGCTCCGAAGCGGAGGTCTACGTCGACATGCACGTCCAGGTCGATGCGTCCAGGACGGTGGCGGACGGACACCGCATCGCCGAGCTCACTGAACGGGCGGTCGTCGGCCGCTTCGCTTCAGTCGCTGACGTGATCGTGCACCTGGAGCCGTTCGACGAGTACCAGGTCGGCAAGACCAGCGAGGAGCAGAGGTCCGGGCTTGTCTGAGCAGCGCCCCGTCTACTCACGGTCCAACGAGCACAAGATCAGGGGATATCTTCTCGTCGTCCTGGCAGCGGCGTGCTGGGCGACCGGCGGTCTCACCGCGAAGTGGGTGTTCACGGACGCCGCCAACGTGCCGGCGGGGTGGCGCGTTCAGCCTCTCGGCATGAGGGTCGGTCCCGCTGTGTTGGCGGGCGGCCGTGCGCTCGCCGCATTCGTACTCCTCGTCGCTTACATGCTGGTCTTCCATCGCCAGGAACTCGCCATCTCCCGTCGCGATGTGCCGTTCCTGGCCGTGTTCGGCGTGATCGGCCTTGCACTTGTGCACTACGCCTACTTCAGAACGATCTCGCTCACGTCCGTAGCGACCGCGATCCTTCTCGAGTACCTCGCTCCGATACTCGTTCTGGTGGCGTCGGTCGTGTTGTTCCGCGAGCGGATCACGTGGGCGCTTCCCGGGGGAGTCGGGCTGTCGGTCCTGGGATGTGCCTTGGTTGTGGGTGTGGTGGGCGGCGACGGCCTGCAGGTCTCCGCTGCCGGGATCGCGTGGGGTCTCGCCTCCGCGGTGCTCTTCGCGACCTACACCGTCATGGGCACGTACGCCGCCGGGAGGTTCTCACCCTGGACTCTGCTGGTGTGGGGTCTTGGGTTCGCTGCGCTCCTGTGGCTCGTGGCGCTGGGGCCGGACACGGTCTTGGAAGCGTTCCTCGACCTCAAGGTCGCGGTCGCCATCGTCTATGTGGCGATCGTGAGCACGGTCGTGCCCTTCGGTGCGTTCCTGACCGCGCTGCACTACATCGAGCCGACGCGCGCGAGCATCACCGCGACACTCGAACCCGTGCTTGCCGGGCTTGCCGCGCTCGTGGTCTTCGGCGAGGTGCTTTCGGCGAGTCAGCTGCTCGGAGGCGCTCTGGTGATAGCGGCCATCGTCCTCGTGCAGTCGCGCACCGCCGAAGTCCGGGTCCTGCCGCCGCAGAATTAGCCCGTGGGCGAATACTACGGGTGTGAGCGAGCGCCTGCGCGCATCTGCCGCGCCTGCGCACCACTGCATAGAAGGGTGCTTTCGGCGGTATACTATTTGCTAGGCGGCGCCCCCCATCGCGGCGCCGGAGAGGGCTCCTGGAGGCCCAGGTGGAACTCAGTCAACGTCCAGAGGTGCGGCAGCGCGTGACGCTGTCTCCGCAGGTCTACCAAGGTCTCAGTATCCTCGCGATGCCGATAGCCGACCTGCAGCAGCTCGTCGAGGCAGAGATGCTCGAGAACCCGGTACTCGAGCTGGACGAGACGGATACCGAACCCGAGGAGCGCGACGAAGAGCCCAAGGAGAGTTCGGAAGAGGAGGAGCGCTCCTGGGAGGAGTGGCTGGACCTGTATGACGACTTGGACTCGATGGAACCGGTCGCTCCCAGGGACCCTAATGTCGAGGCCGCGAACACCGAGGAGTTCGTTGGCGGCCTGCAGTCGTTCGACGACTACCTGCTCGACCAGATCGCCATGTTGGATGTCGGCGACGATGTCCGCCGCGCAGCACGTGCGGTGGTCGGCTCCCTGGACGGCGACGGCTTCTTCTTCGGCTCGCTCAGGGAGGTCGGCCTGCTCGCGGATGTCGATGAGGAGGTCGCCCGCGAAGGACTGCGTGTCGTGCAGCAGTTGGATCCCCCGGGGGTGGGGGCGCGCAACCTCGCCGAGGCGCTCACGCTCCAGATGGAGTACCTCAGCATCGAGGAGCCCGTGCTCCAGCGCATCGTCAGGGACCACCTCGACGACATAGCCGCGAACCACTACCGGAAGGTGGCGCGGGCGCTCAAGGTTGATGAGGCCGAGGTGCGCCGGGTGGTGGAGATACTGAGGTCGCTCAATCCCAGGCCTGCGGGCGCTTTCTCACCGGGGCCCTCGCCGGGCTACATAGTCCCCGACGTGACGCTCCGGCGGTTCGGCGAGGACTGGCTCATCATCCCCAATAACGAGGCGATCCCCACACTCAAGGTGAGTCCTCGCTACCGCGCGATGCTGCGAACCGGGTCCGAGGCCGATGACGAGACCCGCCGGTACCTCAAGGACAAGATCCGCTCGGCGGAGTCGTTCATACGAAACGTGGATCGCCGCAAGGACACGGTTACGCGCATCACGCAGATCATCCTCGAGGTGCAGCGGGACTTCTTCGAAGACGGCAAGGGACTGCTGCGTCCGCTCAGGTTGGAGGACGTCGCGGTCGAGATCGGCGTGCACCTCTCAACGATCAGTCGCGGCGTGACGGGCAAGTACATGGCCACCCCCTACGGTCTGTTCGAGCTGAAGCACTTTTTCTCCGGCGGCTATCGCACGACCACAGGCATGGACGTCGCGGCGACGAGCATCAAGCAACGGCTGCGGGAATTCGTCCGTGACGAGGACCCGGCCAAACCGCTCTCGGACCAGCGACTCGCCGAGCTGCTGTCGGAAGAGGGGGTCACGGTCGCCAGGAGGACCGTCGCCAAGTACCGCGAGGAGCTCAGGATCGAACCGTCCTGGGCAAGGCGTCGCCGATGACCCCTCCGGAGGAGTCACAACTCGACACGGGGGGCGACACGCCGAGCGAACGTCGCGCGTACCGCGTCCGCGCGACCGCCATCATCGCCGCGATGATCGTCACGATCACGCTCATCCCCATCCTGACCGACGGTCCGAGATTCGGCCTCTTCCTGAACGACCCCGAGCTGGCTCTTGCCCTGAAGGAGGCACTGCAGCAGCTCTATCGGCGTGCCTACTACATCCCCATCGTCTACGCCGCATTCGTCTTCGGGCGCAAAGGTGGAGTCGTCACGGGAGCGGCGTGCTCCATGATCTTCTGGCTGTATGTCGTGATCCGCGACCCGAACATGATCCAGGGCCTCGTCGATCCGAACGAGCTGCTCAGCGGGATCGGCACCTTCCTCGAGATCGCGATGTACCTGACGGTGGGCGCCCTGTTCGGCGCGCTGCGAGACAGAGAGGAGCGGCGGACGCAGGATCTGACCAAGGTGAGCCTGCAGCTCGAGGAGGCATACAGGAAGCTGGAAGAGCGGGCGATGGAGCTCATCAGCGTCCAGAACTACACGCAGTCCATACTCCGCTCCATCACGTCGGGAGTGCTGACCGTGGGTCCCGATGGTTCGGTGGCGACCGCGAACCCTGCCGCGGAGCGCATGTTGGGCATGTCGGAGACGGAGATGGTGCCCCGGTCGATACGGGCGCTCTTCCGCGACGATGGGGGGATCGCCACGGACGTCCAGAAGGTGCTCCGTGGCCGCACGCCGCTGGCGCTTCGGGAGGTCACCATCATCACGGCCGGAGGGCGTACGGTGCACGTACAGGCGTCGACGTCGCGCATGCGCGCGGTGGGGGGGAAAGTCCTGGGCGCCGTGGTGACGGTCGAGGACGTGTCCGACATCAGGGCCCTCACCGACCAACTGATCCGTGCCGACCGGCTGGCCGCGATGGGCGAGCTCACCGCGGGTGTCGCGCACGAGGTGAGGAACCCACTGGGCGTCATACGCGCGTCCGTTCAACTGCTGGAGGACGCGCAGTGTGACGAGGAGCGCATCCGCGAGGCAGCGGCTGTCATCAAGCACGAGATCGACCGTCTCGACAGGGTCATAAAGGCGCTGCTGGACTTCGGCAGGCCGAGCACGCCGACGCTTGTGGAGACGGACGTGGAGTCAGTGCTTGACGACGTGCTACTGTTCACCACGCGCTTCGCGACGCAGGCCGATGTGCAGATCGACCGAACGAGTGACGGACTCATCCCGACCGTGCTCGCCGACCCCGATCAGCTCAAGCAGGTCTTCTTGAACCTGGTCACGAATGCGGTGCAGGCCATGGAGGACGTGGGCGGACACATCACGGTCTCTACGCGGAGCGAAGGGGACTTCGTGCAGGTGGACGTCGCCGATACCGGACCCGGCATCGCGGCGGCGGACCTGCCCAAGATCTACGACCCGTTCTACTCGCGACGCCCCGACGGGACGGGCCTCGGCCTGACCATCGTACACAGGATCGTCGACGAGCACGGAGGGCATATTGAAGTGGAGAGCGGAGAAGCGGGGACCGTGTTCAGGGTCTCGCTTCCGGCTGTGATCAGAGAGTGAGCGAGAGGGCTGCTGGATGAAGCGACGGGTGCTGATAGCCGACGACGAGAAGAACATGCGGTGGGTGCTCGGACAGGCCCTCAGCGGTGAGGGATACGAGGTCTCGGAGGCCTCGAGCGGCAAGGAGGCCATGGAGGCGGTGACGGAGGCAGCGCCCGACATCATGGTGCTCGACCACCGCATGCCCGCTCCCGACGGCATGGAGGTCCTGAGGCGCATCCGCTCCAAGGGGCTGTCGTTCCCCATCATCATGCTCACCGCGCACGGCAACGTTGCCACCGCAGTGGAAGCGATGAAGGCGGGGGCGAGCGAGTACCTCACCAAGCCGTTCGATCTCGACGAACTCAAGATCGCGATCGAGAAGGCCCTCGAATACAGCGGTCTGGCCGCTGAGGTGCAGCGACTCCGCGAGGAGATCGACCGCGAGTACGACGTGGAAGGCATCGTCGCATCCGAGCCCAAGATGATCGAGGTCCTGGAGACCGTACGGAAGGTCGCACCGACCAACGCGACCGTGATGATCTACGGGGAGTCCGGGACCGGCAAGGAGCTCATCGCTCGCGCCATCCACAACCTCTCGGAACGCGCGGCCAAGCCGTTCGTCTCCGTGAGCGCGGGCGCACTTCCCGAGACGCTGCTCGAGAGCGAGCTCTTCGGCTACGAGAAGGGTGCCTTCACCGGTGCGATGACGGCGAAGCCCGGCCGCTTCGAGATGGCGAACGGCGGGACGCTCTTCCTCGACGAGATAGGCGATATCACGCCTGCGGTACAGGTGAAGCTCCTGCGCGTGCTCCAGGAGCGGAGCTTCGAGCGGCTCGGCGGCACGAGGTCCATCGAAGTGGACGTGCGGGTCGTCGCGGCCACGAACCAGGACCTCCAGCAGCTCATAGTGGACGGGGGATTCCGGGAGGATCTGTTCTACAGGCTCAATGTCGTTCCGGTGACCCTGCCGCCGCTGCGCCAGCGCACGGAGGACATACCGCCCCTCGTGGCGCACTTCCTAGACAAGTTCAACGCCGGGAGCAAGCGAATAGCCCCCGACGCCATGGAGGCTTTCGCCACCTACCAGTGGCCCGGTAACATCCGTGAGCTCGAGAACGCCATCGAGCGCGTCGTCATCCTCTCGCATGAGGAGGAGATCGCGCTTGCCGACCTGCCAGCCGAAGTAAGATCTGGGGCAGCTGTCGCAGCTCCCGGTCCTACCGGCTTCGCTCTGCCGGAGGAGGGCATCGATCTTGAGGAGGTCGAGCTCGACCTCGTCAGGCAGGCGCTCAGCAGGACTGGCGGGAGCGTTCCGAAGGCCGCGAAGCTCGTGGGCCTGACCTCCAAGACGCTCGAAGCGCGCATGGCCCGCCTCGGTCTCTGAACGGCTTCTACTGCCGCACTTGGGTCCTGGGGAGACGCGCGCGACTCTGGCACATCGCTTGCACGCCTGGAGGCGAATGGCTGCGCTCTGGAGTTGCAGGTGACCCGCAGGCAAATGATGAGGACGGCATTGGCGATCTTGGGCGGACTGGCTGTCGGCCTAGGATTCCTTGCGGTCGTGCTGGTGCTCAACACGAAGGACGGTCTCGTCGGATGCACGGCCGCCACTGCCGCAGGGTGGACGATCCCCTTGTTGGCGGGGCTTCTGGTCGCGGGCGTCGCCTGGCTCCTTCTCGCCGAGGACGATTCCGACCCTCAGAGGGGATCGCCGCTTGCAGTTCGTTGCTCGGATTGTGGTCATCCCGTTGCCGACGAGTGGCGTCTCTGTCCCTACTGTGGCGCTCTGAACCGTGCCGACAGGGACTTGGGTCTCGGTCCGCCTGTCGAGAAGTCGCCGCTGTAGTCGTCCACCCATCTATCTCAGCGCCGATGTGCGTCCGGTATGGCGCGTGAACGGGCGCGGCGCGTATGCTGGCACGTACGTCCCGGGCGGTTCGAGAACGACCGACAGGTGAGCTCATGGCCGAGGATTCCATGGTCGCGCGGCTGAAGACGACCGGTATGCACTGCCGGTCGTGCTCCATACTCATAGACATGACGCTCGATGAGCTACCAGGGGTCGAGCAGTCGCGGACCGATCTGACGAGTGGGACCACCGAAGTGCGCTACGACCCGGGGCGGGTCACGGTCGAGGACCTGATCGCCGCAGTGCGTTCGGCGGGATACGAGGCCGAGATCGCCTAGCCGCGTCGCCCGAGTCCGGCCGATGTGGGACGACGTCCGTCGACCGCATGTCGGCGCCGGGCGCGACCGGAGGTTTCGATGGACGCATCCGTAGGCTTCGCCGCGGCGTTCGCCGCAGGCGTGGTGACGTTCCTGTCGCCGTGCGTCCTGCCGGTGATCCCCGGCTATCTCTCGTTCATGACCGGCCTCACTGCACGCGAGCTTGCAGACGAGCGGCCGCCGCTGCCGGTCGTCCTCGTTCCGAGTCTGCTCTTCGTCGTCGGCTTCTCGCTCGTCTTCGTCGCTCTCGGCGTCTCGGCTTCGATGCTCGGTCAGTTCCTCGCGGAATACCGCTCGATCGTCATGCGCGTCGCCGGCGTGCTGGTCATCGCCTTCGGACTGCTCTTGACCGGGGTCATCAAGGTTCCCTGGCTGTACGGGGAAGCGCGGCTGGGCCTCGAGAGATCGCGTGCATTCGGCCGTGGCGCCGCTCTCGTGATGGGGATGGCGTTCGCTGCGGGATGGACGCCGTGCGTGGGGCCGATCCTGGCGACGATCCTTGCTCTGGCGGCGAGCAGCGGCGACGCGGGTCAGGGAGCCGTCCTGTTGCTGGTCTACTCAGTGGGTCTCGGAGTGCCGTTCGTGCTGACGGCGGTGCTGTTCGGCAGGCTTTCAGGGCTGCTGCGCTGGCTCAACCGACACTCGCTCGTCATCAACCGTGTCGCCGGTGTGACGCTCATGGTTCTCGGCGTCTTGATCTTCACGGGGCAGCTCGGTCGTCTGGCGGGCTGGCTCACCCGGGTACTGCCTTCACTCCAGGTCTAGGCATGCCCCAGCCATGCCCCTGTCGCGCAGGGGTCGGTCGGCGCCGAGCCGCACCGAGCGTGAGTGCCGCCCGCCGACGGCGCCGGCCGTTCGATGCCGTACCATGGACCGCGAGGTCATGAGGAGGTGCATCGATGCCGAGAGCGAGCCGCAGGTCGGGTAGCCTCGCCACCGGCATTCTCAGAGCCACGCTCATCGTGGGCGCCGCCACGGTGGCCGCTGCGCTTCTCGTGACGTTCGTGGGGTCATACCGACTCGCAAGAGATCAGGCGCGTGAACGCATGGGCGCCTACCTCGAGGTCATGCGCGGCGAGATGCTCGGTACGCTGTCGGCGACCGTGACGGTCGTGGACAACCTGGCGGCGACCATCGAGGAGGTCTCAGCGGAGCGGGTCACGGCCCGGCTGCTAGCCTCGCACTACGTGAGCGTCGCCGACATCCTCGGGGGACTAGTGTTGTTAACGCCGGAGGGCAACGTCGTTGCGTCCTATCCTGCCATGCGCGCTCCCTTGTCGGCGTCCACAGTGGAGTTCGCTCGAGGGGCGGTCTCCGGACGTAGCAGACTGCACCACGCGGAGGACGTGGCGGAAGAGCCGACCTCGCTGTGGGTCGCACGTCGGGTGCGGTTGTCCAACGGAGAGAGCAGGATCCTCGTCGGTATCGTGCGCACCGACTTCCTGCGAGCAATCGCGAACCGTGTGGCCTCGAGCGCTGATCAAAGGTCTTCCCTCGTGGTCGATTCCGGTCGCCTGGTGATCGCGGGTGCCGGTGGACCGATGCTCAGCCTGTCGACCTCCGAACTTGGCGAACTGTC
Organism: uncultured Eubacteriales bacterium; assembly: GCA_964456615.1. GTDB lineage: Bacteria > Actinomycetota > Coriobacteriia > Anaerosomatales > CAVRZR01 > CAVRZR01. Next base: position 21,794 of record CAYWCB010000002.1, read on the forward strand.
GGACCAGAGGGTCGGCGACGTGCGCATCGTCGCTCCTGCGGTCGGCCTCATGCGTGGGCTGTGGGCACCCTTGAACTCGCCCTACGACCTGGGCTGGCGGCTGCTCGTGGTCGAGCCCTCACGCCAGACGGCGGCGTCGTCCTTGAGCGCCTCGATCCCCATCCTTGTCGTGCTGGTGATCGGAGGCGGGATCGCGCTGGCGATCGCGTGGCTTGTCGCACGGCGACTTGTCCTCCCGCTGCGTGCGATCGAAACCGCGAGCTACGAAGCGGCGAAGGGCGCGTACATCCCGCCGCTCAAGCCCGATCGGGATGACGAGGTCGGCCGGCTCGCCGAGGCCTTCAACGCGGTCGGCCTGCGCCTGAATGCACTGCATGATGTCTCGCGGTTGCTAGCGGGCGCCTCCCAGCTGGACCAGGTTCTGGACACGATCATCGAGGGCGTCGGGCATCTGCTGGGTCCGGGCATGGTGGCAATCTACCTGACGGACGAGGCCGAGCAATCGTTCCGGCTCGCGCGGGCTTCGGGGGGATTCAGTCCCCCAGTCGGGCCGGTGCTGCGCTCGAACTCAGGTCCCTTCGCGCGAGCGCTCGCGTCCGAGGACGTCGAGACACCGGAGCCCACCGAACTGCCGATGCAGGGGTGGGATGTCGAGGAGTCGCCGTGCAGAGTGCTCGTAGCACCGCTAGTCGCCGGAACAGAGCACATGGGCGTGGTCGTCGTGCTGCAACACGGGCGCTCTGAGTACTCGGAGGCGGAGACCGAGATGGTGCGCACATTCACCTCGCAGGCCGCGATCGGCATCACCAAATCGCGCTTGTTCGAGCGCGAGACCGAGTCACGTCGGATCGCTGAGTCATTGCGTGATGTCGCTGAGGAGTTGGTGGGCCCGGTCTCCTTCGCAGATGCCGTACTCTCCGTCGGCAGCGTCGTGTCCGACGCCCTCGACGGAAGGACGACACTGTTCGCGTTCGAGGATCACGAGGCTCTGGGGCTGCCGCCAAGCGAGGACCGAGGTATCGAGCGTGCCGTGTTGGATGTGGCGGCCGTCGCGGTGGGGGACGCCGCGAACGGCATGGTCGTGCGACGCGGCGCGCATTCGCAGGCGGACGAACTGCTCGACCGGTTCGGCGCATCCGAGATGGTGATCGCCCGTATCGAGCCCAACGAGCCGTACCGCGGCGCCTTCGCGGTGTTCTCCGGGAACGGCGCCTTCGAGCCGCGCGACGTCGAGCTCGTCGAGGGCACCATCAAGATCGTCACCCTAGCGCTCGACAACGCGTACTTCTTCGAGCGCTCCAGGGTTAGAGCCAGGAACCTGGAGACCATCTTCCGGATCTCACAGGCCGTCGGCTCGTCGTTGCAGCTCAAGGTGGTACTGAATCGCGTACTAGACGTCGTCCAGATGATCTTCGCCGCCGACGCCGTGTCGCTCATGACCTACGACGCCTCCAGGCGCACTGTGACGACCGCCATGGCGAGAGGCGCCATCTCCAGCGACATACTGCATCTCGAAGTCGAACCGGGTGAAGATCTTCCCGGCCGCGTGTTCTTGACGGGAGAGCCGTTGATGCTCCGCGACGCGGAACTGAGCGAGCATCCCCTTGCCGCGTCGTCCGCCGAGCTCGGGCTGAGGTCGCTGCTCTCGGTGCCATTGCTCGCCCGAGGGAGCGCGGTCGGAGTGCTGACGGTCTTCTCGGAGATGGAGGCGGCGTTCGACGAGGAAGACATGGGACTGCTCCAGACGTTCGCCTCGCAGGCGGCGCTGGCGATCGACACTGCCCGCCTCTACAGCAAGGAGCACGAGGTTGCGGCGACGCTGCAGCGCAGCATCCTGCCCGAGGAGACACCGGAGTTCGACGAGGCGGAGGTCGCGACCGCATACCAGCCGGCGGGAAGCGAGGCGGAGATCGGGGGGGACTACTACGACGTGCTGAAGTCCCCGACGGGCGCTATCGTGATCGCCGTAGCGGACGTGTGCGGCAAAGGCGTCGAGGCCGCAACGAAGACATCGATGCTGAAGTACTCGATCCGAGCGCTCGTGGCCGCGGGCTTCGGACCCTCGGCATGCATGAATGAGATCAACCGTATGATCGCGGCGAAGGGGAACCCGAGCGACATCATGTCGGTGTGGCTGGGCTTCCTGGACGTTGAGGCAGGTCGTCTGAGATGGGCGAACGGGGGTCATCCGCCGGGCCTGGTGCTCCGGTCCGAGTCGAACGAGGTCTTGAGGCTGCAGCCCACGGGGCCCATCCTCGGAGCTGCCTCCGAGATCTACTTCGACGAAGAGACCGTAGGTGTGGGACCGGGCGATACCGTGCTGCTCTACACCGACGGGGTCACGGAGACTCGAGACGGGAACGGTTTCTTTGGAGAGGGTCGTGTGACCCGCGCACTCCGATACGGGGGAAGCGCGAAGACCGTGGTGGAGCGCCTGCTGGCTGCGCTGAGGCGTTTCGCTCCTGGCGAGCTGCGCGACGACGTCGCCGTGGTCGCGGTCAGGTTGACAGAGTCAACGGATCGCACCGAGCACGGTTCGGATCGCGCGTACTCGTGACGACGATGTTGGGAACAATACGAGGTATGTCGTTCGAGATAAGACTCGCAGAAGCCCAAGGACCTCGGTCATGTATCGCGGAGATCGCGGGTGACGTGGACACCTCCGTCGTGCCCGATCTCAAGGAGGCGCTCGAGGACGCGCTCGAGTGCGGATGTCGAAACGTCATCTTGGATCTGAGGCGCGTGACGTATGCGGACAGCTCGGCCCTGAGCCTGCTCGTCTGGCTCGATCAGCGGTTGCGCCCGCTGGATGGGCGCATGGTGTTGGCAGGAGCGAACCGAGACGTGACGCGCATCCTGGAGCTCTCCGGGCTCGTGCAGGTCGCCGCGACAGTCGCGACGAGCCCGAACGTCTCGGCTGCACTCGAGGGGCTCGAGCTCCCCGAGGAAGCCGAGGAGCCACTTTGGTCGGAGGAAGTGCGGATGCCGGCGCGCGTCGATGCCTTGTCCACGGCCAGGGAGCAGGTCTCGTCTCTGCTCGCGCGCCTCGGGCTCGGGGACGCTGCGCTGTTCGATATCAAGGTCGCGCTCGGTGAAGCGCTCGCGAACGCCATCCGCCACGGCTCGCCGCAGGACGGTGAGGCGGAGATCGACGTCGAGGTCGAAGCGTATTCCGATCGGGTCGTTGTGAGAGTCATCGACCGCGGGTGCGGGTTCGACGGCGTGCATGCGGGCGCGGTGGATCTGTACGCGGCCGGTGGCCGGGGGATCATGTTCATGCGGGCGTTGATGGACAGGGTGGATTTCGCACCGGCGGGCTCTGGGGGGACGATGGTCACCCTCGTGAGGCACAGGAGCGCTGCAGTTCCCGAGTGACAGCGGCCGGTTCGTGCCCGTATCTCTTCTTGATCGACGAGGTGAGTCCGGTGGAGTTCTCAGAGGTCATCGCAGGGCGGCACTCGGTTCGACACTTCTCGGACGCGCCGGTCGGTCGCGATGCGCTGGAGAGGATCCTGCACGCGGCGTCGCTCGCGCCCTCAGCGCTCAACGAACAACCCTGGAGGTTCTACGTCGCGGAGGGGGAGACGCGCGCCAAGGTCGGTCAGGTGTTGGCGCAGTCGACCGTCTATCTTGCCGACTACATGCAGATTCTCGGCCCCGAAAGGTACGAGGAGGCATCGCGCTGGTATACCGACCTAGGCGGCGCGCCGGTCGTCATCGGCATCGCCATGCCCCGCACCGAGGACGTGCCAACGCTCATCAATCGATGCCTGTCCATCGGCGCGGCAGCCGAGAACATGCTGCTCGCTGTGACCGCCGAGGGTCTGGGCGCGTGCATGGTCACCTTCTCCTACTGGGTCCGGGACGAGCTCGGCAAGGCATTCGGACTCGAGGACGACCGGGTCATCGTGGGCCTCGTGGTCGTCGGCCATCCCAGCCAGCCTGCTGAGGCGCCCCCGCACTCCGAGGACGTCTCCGTCTTCAGAGAGTAGCGATGCTTCGCGCCGTCTTCTTCGACGTCGGGAACACGCTGCTCTATCCCTATCCGAGTGTCTCGGAGGTCTGTCGCGAAGTCCTTGCCGAGGCGGGTCACCTTCGCGAGCTCTCGGCGATCGACGAGTTCATACCGCTCGTGGACGAGTACTACGAGGACCGGTATCGGGAGGACGACACCTTCTGGACGGACGAGGCGGAGACCTCGGCTGTCTGGGTCGGCATGTACGGTCTCCTGTGCCGGAGACTCGGGATAGAGGACGAGGCCCAGTACCTCGCTCGACGCGTGTACGAGGAGTTCGGCCATGCCCGCCGATGGCGTGCCTACGAAGACGTGCCACGCGCGTTCTTGCGACTGAAGAGCCGCGGCCTCGGCATTGGCCTTATCTCGAATTGGGACAACCGTCTCCAGTCGCTCGTTACCGGTCTGGGGTTGGACGAGTTCGTCGACGTCGTCGTGTCCTCGGCCGATGTCGGGCTGCACAAGCCCGATCCAAGGATCTTCGAACTCGCGTGCGATCGACTCGGTGTTGCACCCAAGGATGCGGCGCACGTCGGCGACCACCACTATGCCGATATCATAGGCGCGGAAGCCGTGGGAATGACGGCCGTCCTCATCGACAGGCACCTCGGTGGCCGGTCGTCGTTCCCGAGGTTCATTCGTACGCTCGATGACCTTGAAGAGGCACTGGGGATGAGAGGCGAGACGTAGATGCTCTCGCGCGCGCTCGTGGGATGGGCGACACTGGCTGTCGTTCTCGTGCTCTGCGTCACGGTGGCCGTGGGCGCCTACCTGCTCGCCGACTACTCTTGGAACGCCGTCGTCGACTACTCGACGCCCTACGTAGAGCTGGCGGTGCCCCCATCGCGAGCGGGGTCGCAGATGACCTCGACGACGGTGCTGGTGATCGTGGACGGACTGAACGACAAGACCTCGCGCCGACTCGAGGGTCTCCAGCGACTCCGACAATACGGCACGGACCTCACACTCCTCGCGCAACAGCCGTCGCTCTCGTATCCGAACTGGACTACGTTGCTCTCGGGCGCGCCGCCGTACGTGAGCGGGGTCACGACGAACTGGTTCGAAGGCAAGGTACCCCCCGAGACCCTCATCGACAGCGCGGTGAGGTCGGGCGTGGACGTGGTTGTCGTCGGTCCGAAAGACCTGGAGGAGCTCTACGGTGCGAGCCGGGCCACGGCGTCGTTCCTCCGGAGCTACCCGTCTACACACTACGCATCGACCGAGCTCGTCGACGCGGCCGTCGCGCTCATCGGACAAGCGAAACCACGCCTCGCCGTCGTGCTCCTGCCGGACATAGACAACGCAGGTCATCGTTCCGGGGGCGACTCAGAAGACTACCTCGAGACCGCCCGGAAGGTCGACATCGACATCAGCCGCCTCGTGCAGAACCTCCAGGACCAGGGGACGACCTTCGTGATCGCTGCCGATCACGGGCATGTCCCGGCGGGGGGCCACGGTGGGTGGGAGACCGACGTGGTCGAGGTCCCTGGCGTCTTCTTCGGGCAGGGCGTGCTGCTCGGCGAGGGGAACGCGAAACAGGAAGACGTAGCGCCCACCATCGCGGTCCTTGCGGGCATCCCGGTTCCCCGGTTCTCGAAGGGGGACGTGCTCGACGGGGTCGTGGGTGAGGCCGGGACCGAGCGGCTCGGGCCGGCCTGGAGCCAGCGGCTGCGATTCGCGGATGCCTACGTGCGATACGTGCTGGAGCCGACGGGGCAGACGCTGTCGACCGAGTTCGCCGAGTACGCCCACGGTGCGACCGTCACGCGCGCAATGGACGATGCCGATGCAATCCGGCTCGACCACGATCGCCGAATCCGACTCTGGCCGGCGCTTGCCGGTGTCGCGATCGCGCTCATCGTGCTCGTCGCGATAGGTCTCGCTTCCTGGCGAGCTCTCGTTGCCGGTCTCGTCGGGGCGGTTGCCTACTACGTCGTCTACGACGGGCTGTACTTCCTCGTGCACGGATACCGCTGGTCCCTGTCGGCGTTCAACGAGGAAGCGAAGCTTCGAGCGTTCTTCAACGCACGGATGGCGGAAGCGCTCGTCGCGGGCCTCGTGGCGGCCGTGGTCGCGGGAGTCGTCTACCCCTTGCTCCGCGGGCGGGCGCAGGGGCCGTGGGGGATCTACCGACCTCGATGGCTGACGCTGGGGCCCGTAGCGGTGCTCGTCGTGCTCGCTACGCTCGGCATCCAGGTCGCGTGGTTCGTCTGGGCGTGGGGTGTCGCTCCCGAGTGGAACCTCCCGGATCTCATGTGGGGCCTGAAGTACGATCTCGATCTGATCCAAGCCACCGCCCTAGGGGTGGCCGCAGTGCTTTCGCCGCTGGTGACGTACGTTGTAGGACGGTATCATCCGAAGACGCGCGGGGCGACGCTGGAATCGGCTGTGCCAGGAGAGGCCTCGCGCGAGACCTCGCTCGACGCGCCACCCGACGCACCAGAACCCGACGCCTTGCCCTCCGTCCCGCCTGCCGAGGAGTAGCCCGCCCATGGCACCCCTGAACGACATCCGCGAGTTCATCGCGCTCCTCGAAAGCCGAGGGCAGCTCGTCCGCATCTCCGCCGAGGTCGATCCCAAGCTCGAGATCGGCGAGATAGCGGACAGGGTGAGTAAGGAGGTCGGCCCGGCGCTGCTGTTCGAGAACCCCGTCGACCGCGAGAGCGGCCGGCGATACGACTTCCCGGTCGTCATCAACCTGATGGGCTCGTACGACCGCATGGCGTGGGCGCTGGGTGTGGACGCCCAGACCGGTTCGTGGCGCGACTTGGACGCGAAGGCCCGCGAACTCATGGACCTCCTGCCGCTCGACGCTCCGGCCTCTATGCGCGACAAGCTCGGCGTGCTGATGAACCTCAAAGACCTCGCCGGCGCGGGTGCGAAGGAGGTCAAGCGCGGCAAGGCGCCGTGCCAGCAGGTAGTGTGGCAAGGCGACGAGGTCGATCTCGCGAGACTGCCCGTACTCACGACCTGGCCTGGGGACGGCGGACCGTTCATCACGTTGCCGCTGGTTGTCACAAGAGATCCAGAGAAGGGACGCCTGAACGTCGGCATGTACCGCATGCAGGTCTTCGACGAGCGCACGACGGGGATGCACGTCCATGTGCACCACGATGGTGCGAAGAACCTGCGCGCGTGGAAGGCGGCAGGTCACGACCGGATGCCGGTGTCGGTCGCTCTCGGTGGCGACCCGTGCACGATCTTCTCGGCGACGGCACCCGTGCCGCCGATCATCGACGAGTACCTCTTCAGCGGGATTCTGCGCGGCGAGCCCGTCGAGGTCGTCAGCTCGCTCACGAACGGCCTTCCCGTCCCCGCTCACGCCGACATTGTGCTCGAAGGCTACGTGCCTACCGACGAGACGCGGTGGGAAGGGCCTTTCGGAGATCACACTGGCTACTACTCGCTCGCCGACTACTTCCCGGTCTTCCACGTCGAGGCCATCACCATGCGCCGGGACGCCATCTATCCCACAACGATCGTCGGTCAGCCGCCCATGGAGGACTGCTACATGGGCAAGGCGACCGAGCGGCTGTTCCTCCCGGCGATACGAACGATCATGCCCGAGGTGGTCGACTACGACCTGCCGCTCGAAGGCGTCTTCCACAACTGCGCGAT
>CAYWCB010000003.1:0-314 GCA_964456615.1 uncultured Eubacteriales bacterium
GCCATCAGGAGGCGTTCGCGGCGTACAGCAAGGGCGTGCACAGCCCGGCCCCGACCCCTGTAGCCGGGGAGACGACGGCCCAGGTACCCGCTGAGTCCTCGGGCAAGGCGACCACGGACCGCAAGCCGCTGTGCGGCGATTGCCACGGCGCGCACGACATCCAGATGCTAAAAGACAACCCCGCTGGGCAGGAAGCGCTCCACGCGCGCGGTAAACAAGTATGTGGTGATTGCCACGAGGACTACTGGGACAACTACAACGACCCGTACCACGGTGCGGCCTACAGGCGGGGAGCCGAGGACGCGCCAGCGTGT
>CAYWCB010000003.1:324-8873 GCA_964456615.1 uncultured Eubacteriales bacterium
GGGACTGCCACGGCCCGCACGAGATCATCAACTCCGAGGACCGCCGGTCCGCGGTGAACGAGGTGAACCTCGTGGACGTGTGCAGTCAGTGCCACCTCAATGAACCGAACGAGGAGTATGTGAGCTACTCGACACTCGTTCACGGAAGGCAGCAGATCTACGCGGAGAACCCGATTGTGGGCTTCTGGCAGCGAACGATCGAGACCATCCGATCGTGGTTCGACTGACGGCAACAACGCACGCTGGGAAGGGGAAGGCAATGGCAGGTCCACTGAAGCGGCGGTTCGGGAGCCGGATCCCACTCGCTCTGGCGGCGGTCGCGTTCGCCGTAGTCCTCGCGCTGCCGACGACCGCGATGGCCGCGGAGGCCGGGGCCGAGCCGAACGACGAGCAGCTCACCGTCACCGTCGGAGGTACGGTCTTCGCCGAGAAGTGCGATCCGTGTCACGGCAACATCGCGGATACGAAGAACTTCGCACAGTCGATCATCTTCAGGCACGGCTATCACCAACTCGTGCAGTGCGCGGCCTGCCACACGCGTTTCCCGCATAGGCCGGAGGGAACCGAGCGTCCGACTATGCAGTCGTGCTTCGACTGCCACGGTCTGAGGCACGGACCGATGGGACTGATCGCGACCGACGAGTGCAACAAGTGCCACCTCGAACGGCTGGAGAACCTGAGGCCGGCCTTCCACACGGCGGACTGGGCCAAGAAGCCGCACGTCGAGCCTTCGAACAAGGAACTCAACACGAAGTGCATGATGTGCCACGACGGACCGTTCTGCGACGAGTGCCATATCGCCGTGGACATCAACTGGAAGCCTGCGACCAACTACTACTACGATTCCGCCAACGGATGCCTCGCATGCCACGGTAGCGAGACGCTCGTGAAGACCGCGGGCGGCGTGCCGAAGTCCTTCCAGGTGACCGGTGTCACCGAATCGGCGCATCAGGACACCACGTGCCAGCAGTGCCACATCGACTACGCGTACGAAGACCGGCCGATGCCTTCGAAGCTGTGGAACATCAACGCGGGATACGCCTGCTCCACGTGCAAGGACCACGAGGAATCGAACGCCGAGTACCAGCAGTCCATCCACGCCGAGGAACTGAAGAAGGGCAACACCGATTCGGCGACGTGCGCCTCGTGCCACGGCGGGCACTACATCCAGCGACTCGACACCGAGGCGGCAAAGTCCTTGCTCCACGCCTCGGCGTACCGTGTGTGCGCGCGGTGCCACTTGGAGCAGTACGTCTCCTACGACGACTACTACCACGGCGCCGCATACAAGCAAGGAGCACCGGATGCGCCGGCGTGCTGGGAGTGCCACGAATCGCACAAGGTCCTCCCCGAATCCGACCCCGAATCGTCGGTGTACCCGAAGAACCTGGGCGCGACATGCGGTCAGGAGGGCTGCCATACTCGCTCTGATGAGGACTTCGCCGCTGCCGCGGGTAAGCTCATCCATCAGAAGGTCGAGGCCGTCGAGCAGAACCCGCTCAGACGGCTGCTCTCCACGGTGAGGTCGTGGTTCTCCTAACGAGACATCCGCTGCGCGTCATATGGGGGCTGGCGGTCGCCTTGGCGGTGGCCGCCATCTTCCTTCTCTGGGTCATGCCTCAGACGGGACGCGGTCAGGCGCCCGTCGCCCCGGTGATCGATACCTCCGCAGACGTCGAGGCGCGCCAGTGCGTGCCGTGTCATGCGACGCTTGGAGTCACGACCAGGCCAGGACTCATCTTCTCCCACGGCAACCATCTCGTGGTGTCCTGCTCGGCCTGCCACTACGAGATGCCGCACCAGGAAGGCGTCACCCAGTACGTGCCGATGGAGGTCTGCTTCACCTGCCACGGGCTGCAGCACGGTCCTGCGGGAGAACTGGCGACGAGCGAGTGCGGGAAGTGCCACACGTCCCCGGACGATCTCAGGCCGCGAAGTCACGTGGAGGACTGGGAGAAGAAGCCTCACGCCGACTACGGCAAGAAGAACGGTGTCAATGACTGCATGATGTGTCACAAGGCGGCACAGGACTGCGATGCGTGCCACGAGGACGAATCAGTGGACGTGGGCAAGATGCCCGCGGTCTACCAGTCGGTCATCATCGAGGACCCGAAGCCTCCGACGGTCAAGATCTACCCGGACCAGCCGACCACCATGGCCCAGTGCGCCTACTGCCACCCGGACCTCGACAGCCTCGGCAGCTTCATGAGGGGACGCCTCATCTTCGCTCACGGGACCCACCTGCAGCGCGACTACGACTGCACCGTGTGCCACGCGGAGTTCCCTCACAAACCCGACCGGATCGAGCGGCCGGACATGCTCTCGTGCTACCGCTGCCACGGACTCGTCCACGCCGGGGAGTGGAGTGCGAGAAGTGCCACCCCTCGGGGTTCGAGCTCATGCCCACCGACCACACCGAGAAGTTCGTCAAGGGCGACCACAAGCGCCGGGCCACCTCGCAGCCGGAGTACTGCGCGATGTGTCACGAGTCCGAGTTCTGCGTCGAGTGCCACACCGGCAAGAAGGCCGCCGAAGGCGGTCCGGCCAAGCCGGTGATACCAGCCGATCACAAGAAGGCGGACTGGATCGGCAAGCACGGCGGCCTCTACCTGGCGGGGGACGGCGCCTGCGGTTCCTGTCACGACGACCCGTCGTGCAAGCGGTGCCACAAGACCGTCATGCCGCACCCGACGGACTGGCTGGCAGGACACGCCACGGCGGGCAGGCTCGACGCACAGGACTGCAACGTGTGCCACACGGACCGCTCGTCGTGCCAGGAGTGCCATCACGACACGGTGAAGCGCGCGCAGCTCATCGAAAAGAACTGCACGCCCTGTCATCCGGAGATGAAGCACAAGCCGCCGACCGAGATCAAGAACAAGGGCTTCGCCGAGCACGCGGTCCATTTCAACGTCGAGGAGTCGAAGGGCGAGCCCTACGTCTGCGACGACTGTCACATCGGCTTCGCAACGTCGACTCAGGCAGTCCAACACTCGACAAGCCTCAGGCAAGCTGGGCACGACGTTCGCTTGTGCTACGGCTGTCATGGCGCGCTGGACTATCGGAACGTTCTCATCGCTCCATATCCCGGCGCGTCGCTGTGTCTGAGGTGCCATACGGACCTGAACATCTAGGGCCCTGTCGGGCTCGTCGAGAACCAGAGGTGCACAGCCTGTGATCGACCTGCGGCGGCTCAGGCCGTTGGATATCGCGTTGTGGACCGCGGCCATCGCGGTCATCGTGCTCGTCAGCTACCTCGGCTGGTCCGTCTGGTCCCAGAGCAGGCGTGTGGCGAGCGCCACTCCGGCCTCCAGGGCGGTGGACGCGATCCAGGCGGACCTCGAGAAGGACCCGAACAACGTCGATCTGCGCATGCGGCTCGCGCAGGCGCTTGTGGTGGCCGGCCGCGAGAACGAGGCCGTCGCGCAGTATCAGGCGGTCCTCAAGGCGCACGAGGACTTCACTCCGGCGCTGTCCGGACTCGGGTTCGTCGCGGCGAAGGGGAAGGACTGGAAGAAGGCCGAGGGGTACTTCCAGAAGATCGCCGATCTGCTCGGCAATACCGAGAACGCCGACCGCAACCGTACGCTGGAGACCGCCTACTTCTACCTCGGGACAGCGTTGATGGAGCAGCGCAAGTACGTGGACGCGATCGCCAACTTCAAGGCGGCGCTTCGAATACGACGCGATGCTTCCGACACGCACTATGCGCTGGCCCACTGCTACAAGCAGATCGACTCCATGAAGAAGTACCGCGAAGAGCTCGAGGCGGCGCTCGCGTTCGACCCCAAGATGCCCGAAGCGAACTACGATCTCGCGTTGCTCATCCTCGAAGAAGACGTGGGCCGGGCGGCAGAGCTCCTGCGCACGTCGGTCGATTCCGCACCGGGGGTGGACAAGCCCGTCGACGCTCTCGACAAACTCGGGCCATCCTCGTCACGGTTCGAGAAGGCAAGGTCTCTCCTCGACACCGACGCGAAGGAGGCCCTCGCCGAGGCCCGAGTGGCGGTCGCGCTCGAGCCCGACGATCTCGAGGCACTGAGACTGCTTGCGGTGCTGTGGGAGAAGAACAGGAATCCTGACGAGGCACTTGAGGCCTATCGGCGCATCCTGCTGATCGCCCCCAAGGACGCGGACGCGCTGAAGGCCGTGGAGAGGCTGTCGGATGCCAGCTGACGTCCCGCCCGAAACGTCCCTGGGACCGGGAACGTCCGAGACGGGCAGGGAGCGACAGAGACACCGCATGGCCCCGCGGGAGCGCAGGAGGAAGGTACTCCTGTTGCTCCTGCTCTTGGCGCTCCTCGCCGCCCTTTCGTACGCGGTCTACTACTTCGCGCAGAACAAGAGCCTTCCGATCCCCGGCATCGCTCCGCCGGAAGAGGCGCTGCAACCGCCGGAGTACCTCTTCTCGATCACGGGATCGGGCGCGAACACGCTGAGGACCCCGGTGGGGGTCACCACGGGTCTCGACGGCCGGGTGTACGCGGTCGACTTCGGCAGGCGGCGCATCTCCGCGTTCGACCGCAACGGTCGGTTCCTGTTCGCCTTCAACGAGGTGTCCGACCGCGGGTACACGAAGCTCGGCAACCCCGTGCACATGGCCACGGGTACGGACGGCACCATATGGGTGACCGACCGCCGCAACAGGGCGATCTACGTCTTCTCTCCCGAGGGCGAGTTCGTGCGCACCTTCGTGCCGAACGGGAACAAGGGCTTCTCCTGGACGCCGCTCGCCATCGCGATCGCGAAGGACGGGGCGATTCGCGTCTCGGATGTGGGAGACACCAAGAAGCACCGCATCCTGTACTTCGACGCCGAGGGCAAGCTCACCCACCAGTTCGGGCAGACCGACCAGGTCGACAGCCCGGAGGAGGCCCCCGGGTCCTTCCACTTCCCGAACGGGCTCGCCATCGCCGGGGACGGACGTGTCTACGTCGCCGACGGCAACAACCGGCGTGTCCAGGTCTTCAATGACGAAGGCGAGTTCGTGCAGTTCGTGAACACCTCCGGGGTCCCCAGAGGCGAGGCCATCGACGCCGAAGGAAGACTGTATGTCGTCGACGCGCTGGCCCACCAGGTCGACATCTACAACCTGCAAGGCGAGCAGCTCGCGCAGTTCGGCCGGCAAGGTTTCGGTCCGGGGCAGTTCAACTACCCGAACGACATCGCCGTCAGAGGCAACCGGATCTATGTGACCGACCGCCAGAACGATCAGATCCAAGTCTGGGGCTGGCCTGTCGCGGCGCCACCCGCGATCAGACCTCCGAGGACACCGCTCGGGTGGCTGCTCTGCCTGTCTCCGCTGCTCCTGCTACCGCTGCTCCTCTTGCTGAGGCGCCGCCGGTTCGCCATCACCGAGGACTTCGTGGACGCCATGGTAGCCGAGGGGGCCACGCCGATGTTCGCCGAGCGCCGGTTCCGATTCGTGGTGCCCGAGGAAGAGCATGCTCGCTACGAAGGGCGGATCGAAGACGGCATCGACCTGGGCGAGCGCATCGAGGGCGAGGAGTACTCACCGTCGGACGCCCAGGCGATACGCGAGAGGCTCGAGGTCGCGGAACCCGTCTCCATCCTGCTCGCCGTGGCCCAGCGCACCAAGGGGTTGTGCACGGAAGACGAGGATCTCCGGAAGTTCGCCCTCATGCTCGAGATCGATGTGTTCGATAAGGACGAGTTCGTCCAGCGTTTCCGCAGAAAGAAGGGATAGCGCGGAGGTCGGCGAACCACGAGCGGCCTGCGCCTGCATTGGTGCCCACAACAAAACGCCGCGAACCCTTGACACGGGTCGTACGGCAGCCCTAAAGTACACTTTGTAACTCCTGTTACAAGGTCGGCTTCGCGGTCCCGGCAGACCCGGCCGACGGTTGACAGAGCATCGTCTCCGAGCCCCCAAGCCTACAGCGTTTGCCAGGGCTTTCGGGCCGTTAGGGTGTCGCGGGAAACGGCGGCGCCTCCCCCCTTGGAAAGGAGACACGAGACCGAGCGGGTCCCCCCGGCAGATGGGGCCTGTTCGTGGTGTTTCCAGGGGTAAGGGATGACGAAGCTCCGCATAGCGCGGTATCAGACCGGTCGTTCGGCAGTTGCTTTCAGCTGCATCGAGCGCCGGTCTTTGCGTTTTGTGTTCTCCCGACGCGGCGCGACCACCATCTGATAGGAGGCGTACCAACGGGCGACGCACAGGCTCGGCCTGATGCGACGGGAGCAGGGTTTTCCCTACTGCACACACAGGAGAGGGAAGAAGAATGGCTACGAGAGACACAAGCCTGGAGAACTTGTTGAGCGTCACGCGACGTGACTTCCTCAAGTTCTCGGCAGGCGCAGCCGCCGTAGGAGGTGGGTGGGCGCTCGGCTTCGATCCGTCGGTCGTGATGGCGTATGAGGACAACACGGTCGATTTCGGGGTCACGACCACGACCTGCCCATACTGCTCGGCGAGTTGCGGACAGAGGGTTGTCAGGGCCAAGACCGGTCCCGACACCGGCAAGGTCGTTGACATCTACGGCGACTTCCAGTCGCCGATGAACGCGGGTGGTCTTTGCGCGAAGGGCGCCGGCAGCTTCCAGCTCGTCACCAACTCGCGCCGGATCGGCGCGTGGACCGGGACGCATCCCGTGAACGCTGTGTTCGAGGCGCGGGCCGAGACCAACGACGGCGTCGCCTTCAGCGCAGACGATTTCCGCAACGGCGTCGCCTACCGTCGCGAAGGCAACGATCCCTGGACGCGGGTCGGCATGGACTACGCGCTGAGCGACATCGCGACGAAGATGAAGACCGCGCGTGACGCCAACGGCGCCTTCACCGAGGCCAACGGCTGGAACAGCAAGCAGGTGGCGTTCTTCGGCTCCTCGCACATGAACAACGAGGAGAACTACGTCTACCGCAAGGTGATCACAGGCTTCGGCACGAACAACATCGAACACCAGGCCCGTATATGACACTCGTCGACGGTTGCCGGTCTGGCAGCCGCATTCGCACGAGGTGCCATGACGAACCACTGGGCCGACTTGGCGAACGCCACGCTCGTCGTGGTGATGGGAGCGAATCCCACAGAGAACCACCCCGCTTCCATGGCCCACATCAACAGGGCGCGCGCCGGCGGCGCCGGTCACCCCAATGCGAAGCTGGTCGTCATCGACCCGCGGAAGACGCGCACGGCGCTGCAGGCCGATCTCTACGTGCGCATCCGTCCGGGCACTGACATCGCCTTCATCAACGGCGTGATCCGCTACGTGATCAACTGGATGGAGGCCAATCCGGCTGATCCGCGCTCAGTGAAGTTCTTCGCCTATCTCAACCATGTCGTGCCGGCCGGCAAGGCGTTCCACAACATCAACGTCACCGCTGGCAGCGGAGGGCTCACGACTCGGACGAACTGGCCGAAGTACACTGACGCGAGGATGCTCGTCGAACTGAACGATTCGGACTACCAGCGTGAGAACTGGCCGTCCGACGGGGATGCGAACCGCATCGCCAACCTGCCGAAGATGGCGGCGAGCTGCACGGACGCCGACACGGTCTATACGCGTCTGAAAGCCCACGTCCAGGCGTACACTCCCGCCGAAGTGGCGTCGATCTGCGGGTGCACGGCGTCGGAAGTCGAGACAGTCGCCCAGCTCTACATCGACAACAGCCGTTGTTCGAGCGTGGAGGCCCCAAGCGGGGACCAGAACGCGAAGGTCGCCGGTTGGCGATCCACCACGATGCTCTACGCGATGGGTCTTACGCAGCACACGCACGGATCGCAGAACGTCAAGTCGTTCGCGACCCTGCAGACGCTGCTGGGCAACGTCGGGCGCCTCGGCGGTGGGATCAACGCGCTGCGCGGTATCCACAACGTCCAGGGCTCGACCGACATGGGCGTGCTCCGGCACCTCATTCCGGGCTACTCGGCGCCGCCGGCCATACGTAGGGCGACCGACGCGCAAGCGTTCGGGAAGTACATGGACGCGCTGTGGGGCAACAGGCTCAGCGGCGGAGCGTCGCCCTACGACGACGCGTACACGCGTAGCGCGATGCAGCTGCAGCAGAGCGGCTTCTACAACATGACCAGGGCGTTCTTCGGGAACTACTCGGTCGGTGCGCACGCCACGGCGATCGCGACCCGCAGAAGCCAGATGGATCAGCTGTACGACCTGTGGCCCAAGGGCAATGGCGACCACCACATCGAAATGTTCCGCAAGATGAAGGCAACCGACATTGGAGCCAACACACGCATCGCGGCTGCATTCGTTCTGGGTCAGAACCCGGCGGTCACCGAGCCGAACCAGCAGGCCGTCCGCGACGGTCTGTACGAGCTCGACCTGCTCGTGGTCCAGGACATGTTTGAGAACGAGACCGCGGCCTGCGACCGCAAGCCATCCGGGGTGACCTACCTGCTACCGGCGTGCGCGCACGTCGAGAAGGCAGGGAGCGCCACCAACTCCGGCCGCACGCTGCAGTGGCGCTACAAGGCGATCGACCCACCGGGCAACAGCCGCGCCGACATGGAGTTGATGCTCCGGCTCGCGAAGGCGCTCCTCGTCGGGCGCTACCGGGAAGGCCGCCATCCC
>CAYWCB010000003.1:8883-17804 GCA_964456615.1 uncultured Eubacteriales bacterium
GAGGGTGTCGGCGCGTTCGATCACATCAAGGCTGTGTGGACGTCACTCGGCCTCGGTACTAGTTGGACCGACGACGCCTACGCGAAGCTCTACGGTGAGCAGTACGGCTTCACTCCGGCGATCGGCGTCAAGATCGACTCCGAGGTGGTGTCCGAGAACTGCTACAAGCAGCTCTGCGGCAACGTCTCCGGTACTACCGGCAACGCCGAGGCGAACAACGGCCTCGAGGGCACGCTCTGGATCTACACGCTGGGCTGGGACCCGACCTTGGCGAACACGAGGCCCGTTCTGCCTTCGAGTTCCTGGCCATCCCCCACCGACCCCAACGCCGGCAAGTGGGCACAGGCGAACCGCGCGAAGTGCCGGGACAACTGGGACTACGGCGGCACGTTCGGCTACCAGCGGTGGGGCTACGCATGGCTGGTCAACCGTCGCGTGCTCTACAACGGCGGTGAGATCAAGGTCGGTAGCGACATGCTCGACGAGACCGACGGCTATCAGAGGCCCGAGGGCATCGCTGAGATGTTCACGACCGCCACGACAGCCTACAATTACCCGACCGCGCCCATCGTGCCGGTCGACTACGCGAGAGCCAACTACCGCTTCTATCACAAGCTGGCCGACAGGCCGTCCATCGTGCAGGCAGGCCGCCGTGCCGGATTCGCGTTCCACGCCGAGCCCTACGAGTCGCCTCACGACGGCAACACGGCCGGCAAGGTCAACCTTGTCGCCAAGTACGGTCGGAACAGCACCACGGGCTCGTCCGAGAACCTCATCATCGGCGATGGAGCCAGCCCTCGCGGCACGTCGAACCTCTACCCGCTCGTCTTGACCACCATCCGGTGCGTGGAGCACTTCCAGGGCGGCCCGATCACTCGCAACAACGGCCTGAACCACGAAGTCGAGCCCGAGCCCTGGATCGAGATCAACTCGGTCGATGCTCGTGCACTCGGGATCGTCGACGGCCAGAAGGTGCGTGTGGTGACGGCTCGCGGCGACAGCGACGCCGGCTCGACGCGTATGCCTGTTCCGCCGACCAGCCCGGGCGGCTTCGGCGGCAAGAACTACACCGCGCGCGTGGGAAGCGGCATCAGCTCCGGTCAGCGAGTAGGGCCGGGAGTGGTCGCAATCCCATGGCACTGGGGCGAGAAGGGTCTGTCGACGGGCTCTCGCGCGAACGATCTGACGATCGACGCGTACGACGCCAACACGCAGATACCCGAATACAAGGCCTGTCTCTGTCGAATCGAACCGGCGTAAGGAGGTGTGATCGATGACTGTCATGGCAATTCTTCAAGAGGTCGACAAGTGTGTCCGCTGCAACGGCTGCGTTATCGCCTGCAAGCGCGAGTGGAAGATGAAGCAAGAGACCATCGGCGTGATGAAGGTCGCTTACGACCAGCGCCTGGCCATCAAGAGCCAGAAGCGAGTCGACATGGGTCCGTTCATCCGCTTCAGCTGCTGGCACTGTCCCGATCCGCCTTGCGCCAAGCGCTGCCCGAAGGACGCCATCACCAAGGCCGCCAACGGCGCTGTCGATGTGAACTTCGACCTGTGCGATCCGAGTCCGGTTGGCTCGGGCGGTTGCCAGACCGCTGCAGGCTACCCGTGCGTGATCGACTGCCAGCGCGGCGGCTATCCCAAGATCGGTATCGGCAGCGATTCGTATGGAACCGCGAAGGCGTTCAAGTGCACGCTCTGCAGCACTCGCGCCGGCGTGACGAACACGTCGGTCCCGTTCCAGAACCCTCCGACCTGGGATCACGTTCGCTCCGGGTACAAAAGCACGCTGGTGGCTCTGGGCATCGACAACAATGTTGTGGTCGACGAGCTGCGGCACGCACCGATGTGCGTCATGACGTGCCCTGCCAAGGCGATGCACTGGGACACGAGGGCAAACATCCTCGCGTACCTGCAGGCCACCTACTCCAACGTCGACGGCAACGGCTCCATCGGCTGGGTCGGCAATGGTAGTCTCTTCTGGGCGAGCAAGAAGACCCTGCTCGGCCCGCCGAAGGCTGACCCGTTCATAGAGGACCATCTCGTCCCAGCGGCAAGCGGCCTGTTCTCCAGCCCGCTCGCCAAGGCAGCGATCATCCCCACGATCCTCGTCGGAGGTCTCATGGCGTTGAGTGCGAGGCGTGCAGCCAACGAAGAAGCTCCTGCAACCGAAGGTGAGGTGTAGACGTGATGACTAAGAGATTCGCACTCATATTCGCGATCGCGACGGTCACCGTCCTCCTCGTGCCCGCACTCGCCTTCGCCAACTTCGGTCCGCACGGCAACTACCTCAAGGACACCGACTCGTGCGCCGGCTGCCACAGGGCTCACACCTCTGTGAGCACCATCACCTGGCAGGACCAGGCGCTCAACGAGCACAGTGCACTGCTCGTGTCGACCGCGACCGAGATGTACGAGTTCTGCTACGCCTGCCACGATGCCACCAGCCAGGGTGCCGATACCAACGTGCAGGAGGGCCTCTACGAGGGCACCCTGTACGGTGAGCAGAACGGCATCCTCAACGGTGGAGGCTTCGACTCGCTCGATGTCACCCCCACGACGTCCACCCACATGTACACGGGTGCGTCCTGGGGCGCCTACGGTGGCGGCTATGCGGGCCTCGGCGCCTCCGGCGCGAACGGCCAGATCGTCGGAGCGAACGTCGGCGAGTCCGTGGCCATCAAGATGGACTGCGTGTCCTGCCACGATCCGCACGGCAGCTCCAACTACCGCATCCTTAAGGCGTACGTGAACGGCAACTACGTGGGCGGCTACCAGCCCTCGCTCGATCCGCAGTACCCGACTCCCGACGGCTGGGTCTCCTCGAACGAGACCGGCTGGCCGGCGACGGGCTTCCAGCTGCACACCGCCTATCCTGGCTACATGCCGAACTACACCACGCCGCTCTACGCCAAGGGCTACGACATGCCCACGACGGTCATCAACACCGCCAAGGGCATGAGCGGCTGGTGCGTGGGTTGCCACAGCACGTACATGATCGACAACGACGGCTCGCCATGGAGCGGCGTCACGGAAGTACTCGTCAAGCCTTCCGATTCGAGCACGTACACGGCCATGGCCTGGAACTACAACGCGGGCGACGGCGGCGGTCTCAAGCGCCGCCACAAGCACCCGATCAACGTTCAGCTCGATACGTACGCGCGTCCCGACGGGGCTTCGGACTGGGCGTCGATGATCATCACCGACCAGGTCCTGCCTCTGGCGCACCCGCTCAACGAGAACACTGTGGGCGGCGGCTCCGTGACCCAGGACGCGACCGACTGGATCGAGTGCCTGACGTGCCACCGTGCACACGGCACTTCGGCCACCATGACCGGCTACGCGGCTGATGGTTCGCTGGCGATCGACGTCGACGACGTGCCGCGCAACAACTTCGTTGCGAGCCCGTCGGCGCTGCTGCGGCTCAACAACCGCGGCGTGTGCGAGGTCTGCCACAACAAGTAGCGCTCCTCCGCACGTAGCACTTGCGCTACCGTGGAAGGGCCGGGGCGACCCGGCCCTTCCTCTCGTATCAAGACCGGACATTCAGCCGAGCATTCGGTTCTGGTCGGAGGTGCTCTTGAGGTCGCGTCTCGTCGTCATCGTCACGGCTGCTGTCGTGATGACGTTGGCTCTGCCGGCACACTTCGTCTCACAGACCCTGCTGGCCGACGAGCTCAGCGTCGAACATCACGTCGCGCTGCTCACGCTGATGGCATTCGTCCTGGTGACGCTCGTGACGGGCATCCCGCGCCGAGACGAACTGAGAGCGCTCGGCAGGGACGGGATCCTTAGGGTCGCGCTGGCGGGTCTGCTCGGCGTGTACCTGTCGCAGCAGCTCGTGCTCGCGAACCGTTTCACCGATGCGCCACCCGGCACCGAGGTCATCTTCTTCACGACATCCGCCTGGGGCGCGATCGTCGTGCTGTCGGCCCTCGCGAGCCGGAACGAACGCCCGAACGTCCTGCAGGCGGTGCTGGCCGGGATCGCGTTGGTGGGGGCGATCGGCGTCCTCGGGAACTGGGAGCGCCCCAGCTCCTTCTCGCCGCTCGTGCGCTACCCGACAGAGAACGGCGCCATGCTCCTCGCCGGTCTTGCCTGGGCCGGGTTCACGATACTCGTGGCTCCCCTCGGCAGGCGTCACAGGTGGCGAGCGATCCTGCCGCTCTCGACCGCGGTGGCCGCGCTCGCCGGCCTGGCGAACGCGATGCTCTCGCCGTTTTCTGGTGAACTCCTTGCCGAGGGCATATCGAACGGCCCCGTCCTCCTCATCGCCGCGAGCTCCTTCGCAGCGATAGTGATCTCGTGGTGCTGGCTCGTGTCCTACGTCGATGTCGTGCGGCCCGCTTCGCTGTGGTTCGTCCCGCCGGTCTCGCTCACGGTGCTCGGTGTGTTCGAGCGTCAGGTGGCCGCCGCCGGGCCGAGCCCCGTCCTGTGGGACGCCGTGTGGTGGGCCTGCGCCGCGACGTGCATCGGCGCGCTCGGCGTGGCGTTCCTGCATCGGAGTGCGCTTTCGGCTCCGCGCTCCGGTTCTGGTACGTCCTCGGCGGTTGCCGGTGAGTCTTCGGCTGGTCCCGATGTCGGCAGGCCCGCGGGCGGGGGAGTCGGCGAGCGCTGGGGCTGGGCGCGAGGCCTGGGTGTGGTGAGCGCGCTCTTCGGGCTGCTGGCCGCCACCCTGTCCGTCGCGCTGCTCTGGATCCCGGCCCTCACCGCACATGTGGTAGGGAGCCGGAGCGACGGCTCGGCCTACGAGGTGTCGTGGACGATCCCGGGGGCGGAGACCGTGGGTGTCGTTCTCGCGTCGCTTGCCTCGGTCGCCGCACTCGCCGGCGCGCTCGGGCTCGTGCGCTCGCGATGGCGCGATCGAGCGCTTCTGGGGCTTGCAGGAGGGCTGCTCGTCGTGCTGCTGGCGGCTCCCGTTCTTGACTCCACGCCGCTTCGCACGTGGACGCGGTGGATCCCGTTCGAGGTGCAGCACGACTACGGTACGGAATATGCAAGGTTGACGCTCGAGCCGAAGGGCGGCCTCGAGACCGTGCACCTTCTCCCCGTGGCGGGAGCGAGCGTGCTCGCGCTCGGCGCGGCATGTCTCGTCGGCATGGTCCGCGACCGGCGGACGCGCGATGCCCTGCGGGCACATGCGGAGGCCTCGGACTCGGAGCACGATCGGTAGATGCGGCAAGGCAGTCAGACCGTCATGCGGCGGACCGATTCGGGAGTGACGGAGAGCACGCGCCTCGTCTTCACGTTGCTCGTTGCCGCACTCCTCGCCGCGATGCCCCTTGTCCTCGGCGGCTGCGGCGAGAAGGAAGTGAGCGTCAGGACCGGCGAGCGAGTGGTGTGCACGTACGGCGAGGAGGTCTCGTCGTCGGTGCGCACCATCAAGGTGCCTGCCGATGAGGCCGCCGAACACTCCGTCCGCACGAGGCGCGTGACGTGCGACAGGCACACGCAACTCGAGAAGCTCTACGCCGAGGCACAGGCCGCGATCGAGAAGAAGGACCTCGCCACCGCGAAGAAGAAGCTCGCGGAGGTCGTCGAGGGGGACAGCTCGTTCCGTCTGGCGTCCCGTCAGCTCGAGGACATCTCGAGCGGCCGCACGCCGACGGTCGACGGAGGCGCGCCCGGCGGCTCCGGGACGTCGAGTCCCTCGACCGGGGGGGGATCGCAACCGGCGACACCGACCGGAGGGACGGACTCCGGGGGATCGACACCCAAGGAGCCTTCCAGGCCCGAGGGCCCCGTGGCGAGCCTGCTCGCCTACACGCCCGACGCGCTGGCGGGCTACCGGGTCCGGCCCCCCGCTGCCGACGTGTTCCTCATCAGTCGCGAGTACCTCCCGCTGACCGAGGGACCGATCGTCGCGATCGTCATCCAAGTCGAGCAGCATCGGTCCACGCAGGCGGCGCGGAAGTGGCTGGCCGACAACGTGAAGGCCAAATACACGCACTCGGCACAGAATGTGCGAATCGACGGTCGCGACACCTACATGGCAAACGACGGCAGGCGCTTCGCTATCGTCGGCTGGAGCGAAGGTCCTGTGAGCGTCGCGATCGAGGCGGAGGCCGCGGCCAAGCCGGGAGACGTGACGCAGGGCCTGAGAACGGTAGCCGCCGCGGTCATCAAGTGAAATGGCGAAGGGCCATGGTGTCTCGAGCTTCTACCAGCGCGTTCGTGTTGACCTGCACTAGGTGCGAGGGTATCGTCGGGAGGGTTTGCTCTGCGCGGAGGCGGTCAGTGGACCGCCGCGCGCGGTCGGTAGCAGATTGGGTCACGCATACATGGACGAGATCTCAGAGGTCGGCTCCGCGCCGGTCGGCACCACTAATCGAATAGACGCCCTTCTCCGCTGGCTCGTGATCCTCGGGGTTGCGGCGGTTCTTGGCCTTGGTGGTCTGCTCGGCTACACCGTGTGGCAAGCGCAGAGAACCGAGGAGACGTCCACACCTGCGGGACGCGCGATCGCCGACCTCAGGAACCGCGTGCGAGCGAACCCCAATGATGCACCGCTGCGCGTGCGCCTGGGCGAAGCGCTCGCCTCGGCCGGCCTCCTCGACGACGCGGTCGATCAGTTCAAGGCGGCGCTCAAGATCGACGACAAGCACACGGGCGCCTATCTTGACCTGGGGATCGTGGCCATGCAGGAGAAGGAGCACTCGACGGCCGAGGGATACTTCAACAAGGTCATCGAACTGACGACCGGCACCCAGTACGCGGGCGTCAACCAGCGCCGGGAGATGGCGTACTTCTACCTCGGAGAGATCGCTCTCGACGATCGCCGATACGAAGATGCGGCGGCGAACTTCAAGGCCGCTCTCCGCATACGCAGAGACGCCTCCGACACCTACTACCTGCTCGCGCAGGCCTACCGCGGCATGCAGCGCAATGACGCGGCGATGAAGCAACTCGACATCGCTCTCGCCTTCGACCCCCGGTATCCGGAGGCGCACTACCTCATGGGCGAGATCTACTTGGACGAGGACGACGTGATCAACGCGGCCGTGCACTTCCGCATCGCTGCCGATGGCGCGCCCGAACACGACCTGCCCCAGGAAGCTCTCGCGAGTCTCGGCACAGCCGAGGAGGCGCTGGCCAAAGGAGAACAGAACCTGAAGGGTGGTCGGGTCAGGAAGGCCATCGACGACGCGCTCCTCGCACGCGCGCTCGAGCCGGAGAACCTGAAGGCGGTGCTGTTCCACGCCGACGTGCTCGTGCGCGCGAAAGAGACGTCGGCTGCGATCAAGGCCTACAAGGAAGCGCTCGAACTCGCCCCCGAGAACACCACCGCGAAGGCTGCGCTCGCCGAGCTGCAGCCGAAGAAGAAGTAGGAGGAGCCGCAGTGACACGTAGGCGGAGACGTCTGATCATCGCCCTCGTCATCCTGGCGATCCTGCTGGCTCTGCTCACCGTCGCCTACATAAACTACCGCGCAACCCGGAGCACGGGCTTCGGCCTCGATCTGACCGGGGGCGCGCAGCTGGGGATGCCGGAGCACCTCTATTCGTTCGCTGGGAGCGGCGCTACCCGGCTCATGCGGCCGCTGGGCGTGCTCGTAGACGGGGACCGCGTGTACGTCACCGACTCGAGGCGCTCGCGGATCGATATCTTCACGCGCGGCGGCAGGCCCATCAAGTCGTTCGGCACAGGCAAGGTCCTCGTGCCTCTCTACATCGCCAAGAACCCCAAGACAGGCGAAGTGTGGGTGACCGACCGCCGCTTGCGGAGCATCGAGGTCTTCACGCGCGAAGGCGAGTGGCTGCGGACGTTCGATCCCAAGCTTCCGAAGAGCGAGCTGCCCAAGTTCGAGACAGGCAAGGTCCAGTGGGCACCGGTAGCGCTCGCGTTCGCACCCGACGGCACGCTCTACGTGACCGAGCTTCTGAACGGCCACAGGCTGCTCATCTTCGGACCGGACGGGAAGTTCAAGAAGTCGGTGGGCACGCTCGGTCAGGTCGCCGAGGGCAACGTCGCGCCCGACGCGTTCATGTTCCCGAACAACGTGAAGGTCCTCGGCGACGAGGTGTGGGTCGCCGACAGCAACAACCGGCGCCTCAAGGTCTACGACCGGGAAGGGGAGTTCAAGCGCTTCCTGGTCACCGCCGGTCTCCCGCGAGGCCTCGTGTTCCTACGGAAGGCAGGAGACGATCCTCAACGACTCGTCGTCGTGGACACCCTGGCGCACGACGCGACGATCTGGGAGGCGAAGACGGGCAACAAGGTGCTCACGTTCGGCGAGCGCGGCGTGCTCGAAGGGCAGTTCAGCTACCCGAACGACGTCTCGACCGACGGCGTGCGCCGGATGTTCATCGCGGACACCGCGAACGGGCGCATCCAAGTGTGGGGATGGCCGGAGGTGGCCGCGCCCATTCCGACGCCGCGCACACCGCTCGAGTGGCTCCTGTGCCTGTCGCCGCTCCTGCTCCTGCCGCTGCTGCTGCTCCTGCGCAAGAAGAGGTTCTTCGCGACGGCCGACTTCCTCGAAGAGATGTTCGCCGCCGAGGAGATCGACCTTCTTCCTGGTGGACGGCGCAAGTGGTTCGTGAAGGCTGAGGACTACGAACCGTTCAAAGACAGGGCACAGGGCGACATCGAGATGTCCGAGCTGCTCAACGAGATGGAGCACTCCGAATCGGACGCCAGAGCGCTCATGGAGCGCTACGAGATCGACTACCCGTCGGCGGTGACGATGAGTCTCGCCCGGCGCTGCAAGGTCTTCTGTACCGAGGATCTCGAGTTGCGGCGGCTGGCCCGGGTCATGGAGATCGACGTGGTGAACCGGGTCGAGTACATCGAGCGGTTCGCGAGCAAGCGGGCCGATGAGGGTGCGACTCCGGGTCCGACGGCTGGACCCGACGCAGGTACCGAGGCAGGCGTTGACGCAGGTGCCGACGCAGGCGCTGACCCAGGCACCGAAGCAGGCG
>CAYWCB010000003.1:17904-28066 GCA_964456615.1 uncultured Eubacteriales bacterium
GCAGGCGCTGACCCAGGCACCGAAGCAGGCGAGAACGCCGACTCGGGCGACTCGGGCGATGCATAGACAGGTCCGCCCGAAGGCGACACGGGCGGCGGTTCGCGGGACGCGCCGGCGGAGAAGCGACCACCGGGGCGCCGCAAGGGGCCTTCATGGGCTGCGAGCGGCAGTTCTGGTCGAATATTAATGCCGAAAGCATTGACGCTGGGGCGCTCGGCGAATAGGATATGTGCGTTGCCATGTAACTTCTGTTACATGACGCGTTGAGAACACGAATCAGGTGCACGATGGGTCGGAGCCGGCACTTGGCCCCTCGGAAGAGCGCCCGCCCGCGGAATGGGTACCGTGAGCTGGCGTTGTTCCTGTCTCAGTAGGCCGCCTCCACCCGTACCGAGCGCCTCGGCACGAGCGAAGGAGGTGGCTTTTCTGTTGCCGGCGTTCGGACAGGTTTGGGGCGATAGGTTTCTAGTGCAAGCGAAGGAGGATTGGAAGGCATGGCGATAACCAGACGTCAGTTTGTGACCCGTCTCGGTGCTCTCGCCGCTGCCATGGGCGTTAGCCAGGTCGATCTGGCGAAGATCACCCAGACGTTCGCTCATGGCGGCGCGTGGACCGGTGACTGGACCGACAAGCCCAAGGTCATTTGGGTCCATGGCGCCGAGTGCACGGGTGACTCAACGTCGCTCCTGAGCCTCTTCGAGGACGTCAGGGGCAAGGCGATCGAGGGCACGACGATCTCGACGCTCAACGCGCTCGGTCTTGCGGTTGCGCCGGATCCGGTGATCGGATCTTCGACGGGCCATCCCTACGGCCACCGCACGCTGTACAACACTGCCTCGCTCACGAGCAGCGACTTCGACAACGCTGCCAACAGCACGCCCTACATCGCGAACATCGCGGACGTGCTGATCGACTTCATCGACCTTCAGTATCACGAGACGGTGAACAACGCCGCGGGCGATCTCGCGGCGAAGTTCCTGCACGACCAGATGCTGAACGAGGGTCCGGAGCCGTTCGTGATGGTGGTGGAGGGGTCGGTCCAGGACAAGACGAACCCGGGTGCGTGGAACGAGTACACGGCCGGTGACGTTCCGTGGTGCTCGATCGGCATCTACGAGAACGGCACCAACGAACTGAGCTTCGACGATGTCGTCTACGACATCGGTATCAAGGCCAACTGCGTGGCGATCGTTGCCATCGGCCAGTGCGCGACGTTCGGCGGGTATCCCGCATGCAAGTCGCCGCTGCCGGAGTTCGCGGGCCAGAGCCAGACCGGCGCGCAGGGCGTGTACGACTTCTTCGTGTCCAAGAGCTCGCCGGCTGCGAACAAGGTCATCAACGTCCCTGGTTGTCCGACGAACCCGTGGTGGTTCGTGCTGTCGGTCGTTGCATGGCTCGTCGACGCGACCGCCATTCTCAACGGCGGCAGCGGTCCGCTCGGTATTCTGGGTCCGGGTCTTGCGATCAAGGCGACTGCAGTGGACTCCCAGCGCCGACTGAAGGCCGTCTACGGCACGCCGCTGCACGGCCCGTACTGCACACGCTACCAGGACTTCCTGAACATGAACTTCGCCCAGTATCCGGGCGATGGCGGCTGCCTGCAGCTCATCGGCTGCAAGGGGCCGTCGACCATGACGCTCTGCGGTCCGCACGGGTGGAACAGCCAGCAGCCGCACAACGATCCGTTATGGCAGCAGAATCTGGCAACGCTCCAGGGCAACAAGGGCGGCAACTGCGTCGCGGGTGGTCATCCGTGCATGGCATGCACGGAGAAGGGCTACCCGGATGCGTTCTTGCCGTTCGTTGTCCGCTAAGAGACGGGGAAGGAGGGAAGATAGATGGCTACCAAAGAAGTCGACCCCATCTCACGTATTGAGGGTCACCTAGGTGCAAAGTGCGAAGTCGACGCCTCGGGATACGTTCATGAGTGCGACGTCCACGGCAATCTGTGGCGCGGGTTCGAGAACTTCCTGCTCGGCCGCAAGCCCAACGATGCGATCACGTTCACGCAGCGCATATGCGGCGTTTGCCCGGTTCCGCACGGTCAGACGGCGACGTTCGCTGTCGAGGCGGCGCTAGGGTACAACACGAACTTCCAGACGTACGTCGCTGGTGCGTACACCTACAGCCCGACCGGCATGTCGGCGAACCGCGTGGCCAAGGGCTCGACCAACGACCGCGTCGCGGTCCCGGCCGGCAAAGGCGTACCGCTGAAGGCGGTCATCATCAGGAACCTCGTCCTTTCGGCCGAGTTCCTGATGTCGAGCATCACGCACCAGTACCACCTGGCCGCGCCAAGCTACATCCAGGGCCCGAACATCCCGCCCTGGACGCCGTACTTCGCGGACAGCTACTACCACCCGCTGCTCAGGGCCACCGGCAAGGGCATCAACGCCGTCCCTGGCGGCAATGCGAATCAGCCCGCACAGTTCGGCGCGACCCTTCCGCTCGACCACGCCACGCTCGGGTTCTCCAGGGACCTGTGGTCCGCGGTCATCAAGTCGTACGTCCACGCGCTTCGCATCCGTCGCCTCACCTTCGAAGCGGGCGCGATGTTCGCGGGCCGTATGCCGATGACCTCGTCGTTCGTGGCTGGGGGCGTGAGCACCAACAAGGACGAGAGTCTAGGCGCCAAGTGCACGAAGTTCCGCAACCTCATCGCTGAGGTCGGTGCGTTCATCGTGCAAGAGTACGTCCCGATCTTCCTCGCCCTGGGTGCGCTGTACCCGAACTACGACAACCTGGCCAACGCCACGGTTCTCAACACCTACTACGCGTCGCTGTGGACGGCCGGCAACCAGGACACCGCCGGACCTCCATCTGCGACCAACACAGGCTGGGGCGCCGGCCTCGGGAACTTCATCTCGTGGGGCGCGTTCCCGCAGAGCGACGGCTATCTCGGTCTGTGCAGGGGCTACAAGGTCGGCGCGGGTCCGTTCACAACGATCAACGACACAACCGACATCCCAACGAACCTGAAGGAAGTCATCACCCACAGCCGCTACCAGAGCCTCGGCGGGTACGAGTCGAGCGACAACGTGTACCCGGGTGCCGTGTCCCGTACGGTTCCCGAGCGCAGCGTCCCATCCAAGTACTCGTGGATGAAGGCCCCGCGCTACGCGGACTCGGCGTTCGAGGTCGGCCCGCTCGCTCGCATGGTGCTCGAAGAGTACATCGTTGACGGTACCCTGCTTCGCACGAGCCTCGGGGCGGCCTACACCTTCTACACCAAGGCGAACACCGGCTATGACGGCCCTGCGACCCCGGACGGCCTGCTTCTTGGCCTCGACCCCGTCACCATCGCGCCGGACATCGCAGTGGCGCTGGTTCTCGAGGGTCTAGCCGAGCTTTGGATCGGCGGAGACCGGGTCGGCGTCGACATCCCGCTCCCGACCAACAAGGCCGACCTTGTGACCGCGTACTACAACTCGGGCGCATACATCATGGGCACGATCCGCAACTGGGTCGTCAACCTGAGCGGCGGGCTGTCGACGATGGACCGCCTGCGCGCGCGCGCGATCGAGTCGCTCATCCTCGTGCAGAGTATGCTCGGTGCTGTGAGCAAGACCCCAACCGGCGTCACCTTCCCCACCATGAGCGGCTGGGTCGGCGAGCTCAACAGCGCGGGTGGCGGCACCTACACGAACAAGTCGTACCCTGTGGCCGCTACCTTCGGCTTCGGTGGGACGGAGGCTCCGCGTGGCGCGCTCATGCACTTCTGCACGCAGGAGCTCGGCAAGATCAAGAAGTACCAGTGCGTCGTCCCGACCACGTGGAACGGCTCGCCCAAGGGCCTGACCACTGGCGATCGCGGCGCTATCGAGGAGGCCATTGTCGGCACCAAGTACGCCACGACGCTCAACCCCTTCAAGGGAGCCGCCGGAACGTCCTTGACAGCCGGAGGTGGCGTTGAACCACTGCGTGTTGCCCAGTCATTTGACCCGTGCATCGCTTGCGCGGTTCACTAGAGACCGAAGGACAGAGGAGGTGAACAGGATGAAGAAACTCAGCTTTGTGATCGTTCTCACGTTCGCGCTCGTCCTGCTCTTCGGTGGCGTGGCCTACGCGAACTTCGGCCCGCACGGTGGGTATGCGACCGACACCGATTCTTGCGCCGGTTGTCACCGTGCCCACACGTCGTTCTCGACGGTCACGTGGGTAGATCAGGGCAACAACCAGCACAGCGCACTGCTCGTATCGTCGGCTTCGACGGTTCTCGAGTTCTGTTACGCATGTCATGGCGACGACGCCCCGGGCGCGTCGACGAACGTAGAGTCCGGCGTCTTTGACTCGGGCCCGACGTCCGGCATCGGCTCCCCGTCGGGAGCCTATGCGTATGAGTCGTACTCGGACTTCAATGCTCCGCTGAACGGCGGTGGCTTCAGTGAGGCCGCGTACACCATCGAGAACTCCGACACCGTGGTCTTCGGCGCCGTGACGTCCATGCACGACATGGACAAGGGCGCCGCGACCGACCCGATGTGGGGCGACGGCTCGTCGGCTCCCACAGGTACCAACAACACCTGCACGAGCTGCCACGATGTCCATGGCTCGTCGAACTACCGACTGCTGAAGGACACCGTGAACGGCAACGTGGTCGGCGGCTATGTCGGCGCCACCGGCGAGGTCCCGAACCCGCTCGTCATCTCCAACGAGGTCGGCTACCCGACCACGGTGGGTTGGCTGAAGCACAATCCGGGCGCCGCGCAGATGGTGACCTACAAGCCGAACTACACGTCGGCAGAGCTTCGCTACAACGGCATCGCGCCTGCGCTCGATCCGGCCGGCGGAGCGAACCCGTTCGCGGGCCAGCACCGGTCGATCTCGACGTGGTGCGCTGCGTGCCACGAGCAGTATGCCGACCGCGGCGCCGCTGTCGGCAGCACCGAGTTCTACAACTACGGGCTGTACGAACAGGCTGGCATGAGCGGTACGGTGACCAACGGTGACACTCAGACCGACGGCTCGGGTGCCACGATCGGCAACCGTGCCCGTCACCGCCACCCGGTCAACATCTCGCTGGCCGCCGGTGTCGGTCCCACTCGCGCGTTGGCGCAGGAAGTCATCACGAGCACGGTTCTCCCGCTGGAGTTCACGGCCGCGACGGCTGCCAACCCGACCTGGAGCACCCAGGACTACATGGGCTGCCTGACGTGCCACCGTGCGCACGGTACTGCGGCGACGATGACCGGTTGGGCGGAAGCCCGCTACATCACGAACGCTTCGGCGGTCGTGACGTGGATGCCCGAGTTGCTCGCTCAGCCCACGACCAGTGGTGTGAACCCGAACTTCTCGAGCGCGCTCCTCCGCACCAACAACCGTGGCGTGTGCGAACGCTGCCACAACAAGTAGCATGATGTTGGGCTAGGCCTACGGCCGAGCCTACCAGCTAGACTGCTTCGTCGGGCGAGGCCCCGGATCCATCCGGGGCCTCGTTCGGTGCGGGATGCCATTATCGTCCCCGGGCAATATAATCCGCAGGAGCGGGCGCGTGGTCGTGGCACCTTGCCCGCCGCGCCGCGCCCCGACCACGTCTTGGCGTTGCGCTGCCAACGGAAGGAAGAACCACATCGTGACCTCTTTGCCTGATATCGCTCCGGGCGCCTATCGCGCCGCGGGTCTCATTGCAAATCCTTTCCAGCCCCACGAGCCGTTCCACGATGCCGACGAACCCGGTGTCAAGCTGATCTCGCATGCGGCGGCGAACGAGTTCCTGCGTGCGCTGGACGAACTTGCCGACAAGAGCGAGCCCGCCCCCGTGTGGGTGGAGAAGGCGGGCAACTTGCCGGCGGCATACTACGTCGGCCCTCTCGCCGAGTCCCTCGGCGTGCTCGGCAGCAACGCGGCAGGCACCGATCTGATGGCGGCGTACGTGCCGCTCGACATGATGCGGCTCGGACGCGTGCGTGCCGTGCTGTCGGCGGTCGCGGAGCACGTGGCGGGGGTGGACGTGGACCTCACCCTCGCTACCTGGCTTCGGGCCATACTCGCCGCGCCGGATACTGAGATCCCCGAGTACGAGGCGATCGCTTCGTGTGATCTCGAAGCACTCGATAAGGCGCTCGAGTCCGACCCTGGGGGGACCATGGAGCGCTACTTCGGACCGTGCGTCGGAGAGCGCGAGGGTGTAGAGGACCTCGAGATCCTTATGCGCATCGGCACCGCACGCCTGGACGCCCTGGAGACCGACGTTGCTGAGGAGGTCGAGCCCGAGACGGGCGAGGCGCCAGACGACGCGCTCTCGGAGGCGTTCACGCGGCATCTGGGTCCGGAGGAGGAGCAGCCCCGACTCGAAGCGGGCGAGACCGAGCCCGAAGACGGGCTGCCGCGCGCAGACGATCTGGTGGCCTACTACGTGGCCCACGTGGCGAAGCACCTCTCGCCCGTGCTGGCGCGGGCGCTGCGCGCGTACAGGGCTCAGGGCACGACCTCGATGACCCAGGAACTGAAGGTCACGAAGGCCCCCACCAAGACGCTCGCTGCGCTCGTGCGACTGGCGACCTGCCGGTACCGAAAGGTCGTGATCATCTTCGACCGCTTCGACATCTGGCCCACCGTGCCCGACGATCTCAGACTCAAGATGCTCGGGACGTTCTCGC
This sequence comes from uncultured Eubacteriales bacterium, assembly GCA_964456615.1. GTDB lineage: Bacteria > Actinomycetota > Coriobacteriia > Anaerosomatales > CAVRZR01 > CAVRZR01. The sequence goes on from CAYWCB010000003.1 coordinate 24,504, forward strand.
AGCTGCGCTGGGCGCTGCGTGACGGTGGCTTGCTCGCCTTCGTCGTCTCTTCGGGAAACGCCAGGGAACTCGACGAGCAGTTCGGCAGTGCGACGCGCGTCGTGTGGGACCTGCCGGGCCTCGCCGACGTGGCGGGCGAGAACCCGGCGTATCAGCCGGAGCTCGCGCAATGCTGGGTCGAAGCGGCCACCATTGCCGGGCACGAAGCGATGGACGTTCGCGAGGGGCCGCTCCTGGGTCTGGCCGGCGCCTCGGATGGGTCACTGCGGCACACGGCTACCTTGCTGGCCGCTGCCATCGGCAACGCCGTGGCCAGAGGTGCGAGCGAGGTCGACGAAGAGGACGCCGCCGCCGCGCTTGCCGCCGTGAGCGGCGACGGCTAGGCCCCGGGATCCCGCGCGCGAGGCAGCCCCTCAAGACGACCCACTCCAAAAGTCAACACAAGACGCGTGTTCGTCGGCCGAACGTGGCATATGGCGTGCTGTATTAGCGTTTGACGTGCGCGAATCGAATCCGGCATCTCAGCCGGACGCACCGGCGACACGCGAAGGCACAAGGAGTCATGGGCAAGGGAACCGAGCGCACTACTCATTCAAGTACTCGATCGGACCGCCGAACGCTTCTGTGGACGATCGGTTCGATCCTAGCCCTCGCCCTGCTCATCTACGGTACGGCCGCGCTCTCTTCTCCACGGGGTTCGGACGACAAGGCGGCCCGGCAGACGCCCGCCGAGACGTCGGAAGGCGGCAGTGCGGCCGAGGCCAGCGAGCGGCTCTACAACCAGGCGGTCGAGGCCCAGCGCTCCGGAGAGACCACCCGTGCGCTCGAGCTCGCCAACAAGGCCGTCGAGGCGGACTCGAGCAACGCGAGGGCCATGCGCCTCGTTGTCGACCTGAGCGGTGCGACAGGATCAGTGCCAACAGGGTCGGCCGACTCCGACGCCGGTTCTGTTCCGGCCGGAGACGAGTCCTCTCCCACGACTGCGCCGGTTGCGGCCGACGTTCCGACGCAGCCGCGCGTCGCGAAGATCGAGACGCTGCTTCCGAAGTCCGTCTCCGGTTACTCGCTTGGGATCCTGCAGGTGGTCAAGACGGACGCAGTCAGGTCCGCCGAGCCGGCTCGCGGGTCTGCCGATTCCAGAGCCATCGTTCGCGCGCTGCTCTCGGTGCACGACCGTGAGTCGGAGAAAGCGGCCCGCCAATGGGTGGACACGATGTGGAAGCGAGTCTACCCGAAGAGTATCTCTCGCGTGACGATCGCCGGCGGACCCGGCCTGTTCGGGACCGATGGTGCACGGCTGGCGTGGATCGGCTTCGCGCGTGGACAGTATGCGTTCGAGGTGCTCGTCACCGTTCCCCAGGATCCATCCAAGGCCAAGGCGATCGCGCTCAAGCTCGCCGAGGCTTTCCCAGTCAGGCGCTGAATTGGAGGTACGGCTCGTGACTACCCGACTCACAACACTCGCAGGCCTGTTCGCGCTCGTTGTGGCGCTCGTGGTGCTGTCGCCGACCCTGGCGCTAGCGGCCGAGCCGACCGCCCCGGTTCTGACTCCCGCACCGATCGTCTTGGAGGACTTCGAGTCCGCGACCTCCACCCGCTACACCGTGTCCCGATGGGACCTGCTCAACCCGAGCACTGCCTGGTGGGGCCGTAGGTCTGCGAGCGGCTCCTACCGCAACGGGCTGTGGGGGCTCTGGTGTGCGGGCACGGGCGGGACGTGGCCGAACTACCCCATCGGCTCGTCGGGGTGGGCGTTCTTCTCGCTTCCGGAGTCCTCCGACTACTACTCGGTGTACGCGGACTTCTGGTACAGAATGCCGTCGCTTGGTGCGGCGGACGCCAACTCGTTCGTGGTCGGGTGGTACACGAGCGCACTCAGCAACTACCCGAAGACCGTGTACGGGTTCCCGAAGACCAGCTCGTGGACCCGCCTCGTGCTCGACATGTCTCAGCCGGTCGACCCGGGAAGCCACGACCGTGGCGGCAACCTCTCGCGCGCGTCGGGCACTGTGAGACTGCAATTCGTGGACTTCGCGGAGGGTCCGACCCAGTCGCCGGCGGTCGGCACCGGACCGAGCGTCGACGATTTCGCGATCACCGGCTGGAAGTACGGTCCGCCGCGAGGTGTGGCTTCGCAGGTGTCTCCGAATCAGGTCGTGCTGACGTGGCAGCGCCCGTACCGCGCCACCGGTAGCACGACGCTCGAGGAGCGCACGATCGGCTATCGCGTGTTCCGTACACTCAAGGGCACGTCGAACTGGACCCAGATCACCTCGGCCCTCGTCCCGGACAACGGAACGAGCGGGACCTTCACCGACTCCACCGTGGCCGGCGCCACGGCCTACACCTACGCCGTGCAGGCCTTCGACGCGTCGGGTGGGTATGGCATGCCGGTCACGCTGGATGTGATCTCTCACGACACCGTGCCACCCACGACTTCGATCGGCGGCGTGCCGGCCGGCTGGTCGACGACGAACGTGTCGGTCACGCTCACGGGCGTGGATCAGGTCTACGGCGCCGGTGTGGCGGCGACCTACTACAAGCTCAACGGCGGCGGCCAGATCACGTACCCGGGTTCGCCGTTCACCATCTCCTCCGAGGGGACGACAACGGTCGAGTACTGGTCGGTCGACAAGGCCGTTCCCGCCAACACCGAGCTCCCGCACAAGACGGCCGTTGTCAGGGTCGACAAGTTGCCGCCGACGACTCCGGGGCAGCCCACCGCCTCGAACATCACGACGACCTCTGTCACCCTCTCGTGGACCGCGTCCACCGACGCGGGCTCTGGTGTCAAAGGCTACGACGTGTATGACGGCACGACGAAGGTCGTGAGCCAGACGCCCGGTACGTCGGTGACCATCGGTGGTCTTGCCCCCGATTCAACGCACTCCTACACCATCGTGGCGATCGACAACGTGAATCGGGCCTCACCGGCCAGTCCCGCGCGTGTGGTCACGACGCTGCCCGCCGGCGGGGGCGACACGACACCTCCTGTGACGACGGCCTCTCTCGTGCCCGCCGGGTGGACCCAGTCCGACGTCACGGTCACGCTGACGCGCAACGAGCCGGGGACGACGTACTACAAGCTCCCTGGCGGCGGGCAAGTGACGTACTCGGCGCCGTTCACCATCACTGCCGAGGGTACGACGGCCATCGAGTACTGGTCGGTAGACACCGCGGGCAATCCCGAGACGCACAGGTTCGCGTATGCGTACATAGACAGGACAGATCCCGTCACCACGGTCTCTGGCATCCCCGCGGGCTGGTCGGCCGTCAACGTCACGGTCACGTTCTCGGCGACGGACAATAGCGGCGTCTCGCCCACGGTCTACTACAAGGTTGGCGCCGGGGCGACCACGCCGGGCGGCTCGGTCACGATCTCTGCCGAGGGGCAGACGAGCGTGGAGTACTGGTCGGTGGATGCGGCCGGCAACGAAGAGGGTCCGCCCCACAAGTTCGCGACCGTGAGGATCGACAAGAACCCGCCCACCGTCCCCGGGCAGCCCTCCGCGTCCGGCCAGACCGCGAGCTCGGTCACGCTCTCGTGGGCCGGCTCGACCGAC
>CAYWCB010000004.1:0-26691 GCA_964456615.1 uncultured Eubacteriales bacterium
TGTCGACATCATCAAGGAACAGATCCGGATCGCGGCCGGGCTCGAGATGAAGCACAAGGAACAGGGCGACATCGAGCTTCGGGGTCACGCCATCGAGTTCAGGATCAACGCCGAGGACCCGGCCCACGGGTTCAGGCCGCACCCGGGTCTCGTTGAGGTGTTCAACCCGCCAGGCGGTTTCGGGGTACGCGTTGACAGTCACCTCTACTCGGGGTACACGGTCCCGCCGACCTACGACTCCCTGCTCGGCAAGCTCATCGTGTGGGGCGAGACGCGCGGTGAGGCCGTCAACCGCGCGCGCCGCGCCCTCGACGAGTTCATCATCATGGGGATCCCCACGACCATCGCATTCCACCAGGCGGTCATCGAGACGCCCGCATTCGCGAGCGGGGATGTCTATACTGACTTCGTCGACACCCAGATGAGCGACTGGAACAGCTGAACGGAGCTGGGGGATGCGTGACGAGATCAAACTGGAAGGCCTGGGCGTGGCGCCCGGTGTCATCGATACCATCGTCACGCTCGCTGCCGAAGCCGTCGAGGGCGTGGCGACCGTCGGCGCGCCGGGGCTCGTGGGCCTGGTCCAGAAGGGTGTCGCCAAGGGCGCGAGCAGGGCTGTCGACGTGGCGGTGGGCGAGGACGGCTCGGTGTCGGTGGACATCCACATTCACGTCATCTACGGCCACCAGCTCCTCAAGGTGGGCCGCAAGGTGCAGGCGGCCGTGGCCGACGCGATCGCAAGCCAGGTCGGAGTCTCCGTCTCCGCCGTGGACGTCTATGTTGACGGCATCACCTTCGAGAAGTAGCGGTGCTCGCGTATGCTCGAACGCAGCAGGGCCAGACGACACGCGCTACAGCTCCTCTACCAGCGGGAAGTGACCGGACACTCCATCAGCCGCATCCTTGCGGACCGTGCGCTCGTCGACGATGAGTTCGAAGCCGACGAGCCCGGGGAGTTCTGTCGGATGCTCGCGGCCGGGACAGAAGAGCACATCGAGGAGATCGACCGGCGCATCGGACAGGTGTCGGAGCACTGGGTCGTGTCGCGGATGCCTCTGGTGGACCGCAACATACTCAGGGCGGCCGTGTTCGAGATCGTGTACGTGGACGAGGTGCCGGCGTCCGTGACGATCAACGAAGCGGTCGAGCTGGCCAAGACGTACGGCGGCGAGGACTCCTCGAAGTTCGTGAACGGGGTGCTCGGTCGCATTGCGGAGCAGCAGCTGGAGGTACCGGAAGTGACCGCGAAGAGCACGGAGCAGGCAGATGGGTGAGTCTGAATTCACGTTCGCCGAAGCTCGCGTGAGGCTCGAGGACATCGTGGCTCAAGTGCGCAAGAAGGACATGTCGCTCGAGTCCGGCCTCGATCTGCTCGAAGAGGGCGTGTGCCTCGCGAACGCGTGCACCGAGCAGATCGATCAGTCCGAGTGGCGGTCGCTCGCCGAGGAGGAAGTGGCCGAATCGACGGCCGAGGTCACAGCCGAGGACGTCGTGAGTGCTTCGGCGGCAGGCGACGCTGGAGCGCCGGAGCCGACCGGCGGCGGGGATGTACCCGAGCCGAGCGAGGACAGGGCGCCCGAGCCGGACGACGACAGAGAGACCGCCGCACCGGGCGACGACGGAGCACCCGAGCCGGCTACGTAGCAGCAACGCGGCAGTGACGTGCGGGAACGGCGGATTGTCGCCCTTTCCTGTGTCGTACTACGATTCTCCTGGGCGATACGCGCGGGCCGGCGCCTCGCGATACCCGGAGAACCCTGGAGATGAGCGCCTAGGTGGGCGACGAGCGCATCCTCGACACGATATCGGGCCCTGCGGACCTGAGGCCTCTTGATGCCGCGCAACTGAAGCGTCTGTGCGCCGAGATCCGGCAGGAACTCGTCAGTACCGTCTCGGAGACAGGCGGCCATCTGGCACCCAACCTGGGCGTCGTGGAGCTCACCATAGGGATCCACCGGGCGCTGGACTGCCCCCGGGACAAGATCATCTTCGACGTGGGCCACCAGTCCTATGTCCACAAGTTGCTGACCGGTCGCCTCGAACGCTTCTCGACGCTTCGGCAGTATGGCGGCGTGTGCGGCTTCCCGAAACGCTCCGAGTCTCCGTGCGACGCGTTCGACACCGGACACGCGTCGGATTCCCTCTCGGTCGCACTTGGTCTTGCCGAGGCGCGCGACCGCCTCGGCGGCGAAGAGACCGTTCTTGCCGTGATCGGGGACGGATCGCTCACCGGAGGCATGGCGTTCGAGGCCCTCAACCAGATTGGGCATCTGGGAGCGCGCGTGGTGATCGTGCTCAACGACAACGAGATGTCGATCGCTCCCAACGTGGGCGGGCTCGCGCGCTACCTGGCGCGCGTGCGGCTCGATCCGCGCTACATACGGCTTCGCGACGACGTCGAGTCGCGGCTGGCCCGTACGAGGCTGGGTGCGGTCATGGTCGAGGCAGGCGAGGCGGTCAAGGACTCGGTCAAGCAGCTGCTCGTTCCGGGCATGCTCTTCGAGGAGCTCGGTCTCAAGTACGTCGGGCCTATCGACGGGCACGACATCGATGCGGTGCAGTCCTCGGTCAGATGGGCTGTCGGCGCCGGGGGGCCGGTCATCATCCATGCGGTCACGCGCAAGGGCGCAGGCTACGTGCACGCCGAGAATGAGCCCGAGTCCTTCCACGGCATCAGCCCGTTCTCGGTCGATACCGGTCGCGCGAACGGGTCCGTTGGTGCGCCGTCGTACACGTCGGTCTTCAGCGACGCGCTCATCGCGGAGGCCGAAGCCGACGAGCGTATCGTCGCCATCACGGCGGCCATGCCGGCGGGTACGGGTCTGGACGCGTTCGCCGAGCGGTTCCCGGACCGCTTCTACGATGTCGGTATCGCCGAGCAGCACGCGGTCGGACTCGCGGCGGGACTCGCGCTGGGGGGCCTCAAGCCGGTGGTCGCCATCTACTCGACGTTCCACCAGCGCAGCTACGACCAACTCATCATGGATGTCGCTCTGCAGGACCTGCCTATCGTCTTCTGCCTCGACCGTGCGGGACTCGTAGGCGAGGACGGCCCCACCCACCACGGGGTGTTCGACCTGAGCTACCTGCGCTCGATCCCGAACATGATGGTGATCGCCCCGGCCGACGAGGCGGAGCTCGTGAACTCGATCCACACCGCGCTCGAAGCGGGGTCTCCGATGGCGATCCGGTATCCAAGGGGAGCCGGAGTGGGCGTGCCTCTGCCGGAACCGCCGGTCACCTACGAGGCTGGGCACGGCGAGGTTCGCAGGGAAGGGACGGACGTGGCGCTCGCGGCGGTCGGTCGGATGGTGGCGGTCGCCGAGCGTGCCGCCGACCTGCTCGCTGCGGAGGACGTCTCGGCGGGTGTCGTGAACATGCGGTGGGTCAAGCCGCTCGACTCCGAGCTGCTGGCGGACATGGCTGCGCGCTACCCGCTCATCGTGACTGTCGAAGAGAACACCGAGGCGGGGGGCTTCGGCTCGGCGGTGTGCGAAGAGCTCTCCGACATGATGCTCGAGACTCCCGTGCTCAGGCTCGCCGTGCCGGACTGCTTCGTCACCCACGGGGCCATGAGCAAGCTCTTGAGCGACGTCGGCCTGACTCCCGAGGGCGTGCGCGATGCGGTCCTTGGCAGGCTGAGGGAGCTCGGAGGCTCCAAGGTCGTCCCGCCATCCGAGACCGACGCTCATGAGCCGGCAGCGAGCAGACCTCCTCTTGGTTGAGCGGGGCTTCTTCGCCTCGCGTGAGCAGGCCCGCGCGGCGATCCTGGCCGGAAAGGTGCGTGCCGGCGATCGACGGATCGAGAAGGCCGGTCAGCTCGTCGACTCCGATGCGTCGCTGGTCGTGGCATCGAAACAGCGTTTCGTATCGAGGGGCGGTGAGAAACTCCTCGGGGCTCTCGAGGCATTCTCCCTGGACGTGGAAGGCATGCGTGCCGTCGATGTCGGCGCGTCGACCGGCGGGTTCACCGACTGCCTGCTTCAGTCGGGCGTGCACAGCGTGCTGGCGATCGATGTCGGCTACGGTCAGCTCGCGTGGGAAGTCCGCACGGATCCGCGCGTGACGGTCATGGAGCGAACCAATATCCGCGGCGTGGAACCCGGCTCCGTGGGCGCCCCGTTCGATCTCGCGGTCGCGGACCTTTCGTTCATCAGCCTCGCGCTCGTGCTGCCGGAGCTCGCCGCGCTCGTCCGGCCGTCGGGTGAGCTGCTCGCCTTGGTCAAACCGCAGTTCGAGGCAGGCAAGGGGCGTGTGGCGAAGCGTGGCGTCGTGCGTGACCCGGATGTCCATCGCGAGGTCCTCGAGACGGTCATCGCCTCGGTCGGTGGAGAGGGGCTGGTTCTCAGAGGTCTCACGTGGTCGCCCATCAAAGGCCCCGAGGGTAACATTGAGTTTTGGGTACGGGCGTCTTGCACGGGCGCTCCGGTCGAGGTCGACGTCGACGCGGTCGTCGCGGCGGCGCACGCGACGCTTGGAGGATAGGTGCGAGTTCTGCTCGTTCCGAACATCGCGAATGCCCGCGCGCTCGCTGCTGCCGCCGAGCTGTCGGCATGGCTAGCGGGCGCGGGCATCGAGCCCGCCCTCGTCGTTGAAGACGCCAGAGCAGCCGCTCTCGATGACTTCGCGGTCTCGCCCGCCGACCTGGGCGCGCCGGCTCTCGTCGTCGCTCTTGGAGGCGACGGTACCATCCTCAAGGCCGTGCACATCCTCGGAGACGTCGAAGCGCCGATCCTCGGCGTGAACTTCGGCCGCCTCGGGTTCCTGTCCGGCGCGAGGGTCGAGCACATGCGGGAGGCCATCGAGAGCGCTCTCGCTTCGGAGGCTCGGATCGAGCGCCGCGTGACGCTTTCGGTCGACGTTGTCATGGAGGGCCGTACGGTCGGTCGGTATCGGGCGCTCAACGAGGTGCACTTCGGCAGAGGCGCGTCAGGCCGCATCGTCACCCTGGAGGTCCTCGTCGACGGCCGTCGCCTGATGGCTTTCGACGGAGACGGCGTGGTCATCGCGACGTCGACGGGCTCGACCGCGTATTCGCTGTCTGCCGGTGGACCGATCGTGGCTCCGGACGTGAATGCGCTCGTCGTGACACCCGTGGCCGCACACACGCTCGCGGTTCGGCCGCTGGTGGTCGGCCCCTCCGCGTTCGTCGAGGTGGCGCTGCCCGATCCGCTGCGTGCCGACGCGTGCATCTCGGTCGACGGCGGGTCGGTGCCGTGTCGCCAGAACGTGGACCGCATCACGGTCACCCAGGGGGGGAATGACGTCGTGCTCATCAGGCACGAGGGACGCGCGTTCTTCGACGTAGCCGCGGAGGAGTTCTTCGGCCTCTGACGGCCCGGCAAGAGCCGGGCGGACCTCTCGGCTGTGCTACGATAGCCGCCCGTCAGGAGCCGGTCTCGCCGAGCCAATCGGGGAGCGTACATGCGCCATCAGGGCGTCGCCAAGCTCGACAAGCGGACCAAAGACGTTGTCAAGCGGCTCGATCCAGAAGACATCGCGATCATCGATCACACGGACATGGACCGCGTGAGCGCCGAATCGCTCGTGGCCACCGGAGTCGAGGTCGTGATCAACGCTTCCCCCTCCATCTCGGGCGTCTACCCGAACCTGGGGCCGCTCATCCTCGCCCGCAGCGGCGTGACGCTCCTCGACGACGTCGGTGCGGCGGTCTTCGATCTCGTCCGAGAGGGTGACCGCATCGAGGTCGTCGGGGACGACGTGATCCGCCGGGGCGAAGTCGTCGCGAGTGGAACGCGCCTGTCGGTGAAGGCGATCGAGGCGGCGATGGAGAGCGCGAAGTCGGGCCTGTCGACACAGCTCGACCTCTTCGCCCGCAACACCATCGAGTACCTGGACCAAGACCGCCCCCTGCTCACCGACCCGGTGTGGGTACCGGACACGGGTACGACGATGAGCGGGCGACACGTGCTCGTGGTCGTCCGTGGCTACGACTACAAGGAAGACCTGAGCGCGCTTCGTCCCTACATCCAGGAGATGAAGCCGGTGCTCGTAGGGGTCGATGGCGGGGCCGACGCGATCGCGGAAGCGGGGTTTGCGCCGGACATCATTGTCGGCGACATGGACTCCGTGTCCGATGAGGCGCTTCGCGGCGGAGCCGAGCTCATCGTGCACGCCTACGCCGATGGGCGCTGCCCGGGGATGGAGCGGCTCGCCGAGCTCGGTCTCAAGGGGACGCCGTGGCCGCTTTCGGCGACGAGCGAGGACCTGGCGCTTCTGCTTGCCTACGAGTCAGGGGCCGACCTCATCGTTGCGGTCGGGACGCACGCGAACCTGCTCGAGTATCTGGACAAGGGGCGGAAGGGCATGGCATCCAGCTTCCTCGTTCGCCTCAAAGTGGGTCCGAAGCTCGTGGATGCCAAAGGCGTGAACAAGCTCTATCGCACGTCGATGGGTCCGGCAGACCTCATGCTACTCGTGGGCGCGGCGCTCGTCGCGGTGACCACCGTCATCTACGTCTCGCCCGTCGCGCGTTCCATGATGGAGCTCGTACTGCTTCGGATGCGCACGTGGCTCGGCGTATAGCCATCGTCTGACGCATACTGAGTCCGGCAAAGGAGTCCGCCGCATGTACAACATGCGCTACCACATCGCTTCACTCGTGGCAGTGTTCCTCGCGCTTTCCGTGGGTCTCGTCCTCGGTAGCATCGTCGTCGAGAGAGGCGCCATCGATCGACAGCAGGAAGCGCTCGTCAAGAGCCTGCAGACCGACTTCGTCCGGATCAACAAAGAGAACAAGGAGCTGAGCACCCTGCTCGAGGCGAGCGACGAGTTCACGTCCGAGCTCGTTCCACGGGTCACGGGCGACTTCCTGGTCGGCAAGACGATTCTCGTGCTGACGAATTCCGGTCGCACCGACGGTCTGTCTTCCGCTGTCGAGGCGATCAAGAGTGCCGGCGGCAGCGTCGCCATCGTCATGTGGGAACGTCCGGGTCTCGGCCTGGACGACGAGAAGGTCGCGGAGCTCGTCAACCGTGTGCTGGGCACGTCGGGCACCGGCAACGCGATCGCGGAGAGCGTCGCGTCATCCCTTGCAGCCGAGTTGACCCAAGCGGGCGAGCGCCCGCTCACCAGCGCTCTCGCTGGAGCGAAGGCGCTGCGGGTAGAGGACCTGCCCGACAGCAGTCCGGTCGATGGAGTCGTTGTGCTGACCTCGTGGGACGGCAAGCCAGACGACCTAACGCTCGAGTTGGCTCGTGCGCTGCGCGATCGCGAGGTCAAGGTCGTGGGCGCCCAGGCACTGACGGCCTCCACGGGCGTTTCGGATGCGTTCGCTTCGGAGGGTTTCGACGCCGTCAACGATCTCGGCACACCCCGCGGCGGGTACTCGCTGCCGGTACTCCTTGCCCGGCTCGCGCAGGGGTACTACGGCAACGGTCCTTCCACGGACGCACCCTTCCCGAATGTGCCGGCCGTCACAGGAGACTAGGCCCCTCTCACACCGCTCTTGGAGCGTCCGCCGCCCGTATCCGAGCAGGCAGACGCCCTAAAACTCCCTTCCCCGCACGCCGGTACGGGTAGCAGGACCGCCAGCGGGCTCTATGCTTGCGACTCACACGAAGGGGGCCGCGGTGGGGGCCGCTCAGACGGGGCATGCACAACGTCCGCCACGGGGCAGCCCGGACGCCGGTTTCACACTGGCCGAGCTGCTCTTCGCCGTGAGCATCCTGACAGTCGTCATGGTGGCGATCCTTGGTGCGCTCGCCTTCGCGACGACGAGCAGCCTCTCGTCTGCCAGACGCGCGAAGGCCCTTGCCATCGCGACGGATCGCATCGAGTGGGCGCGCAACATGGACTACGACGACGTAGGCGTGCCGGGCGGAGAGCCGCCGGGCACGATCCCCCCTACGACGAACATCGGAGGATACACCGTCGAGACGACCGTCACGTGGGCGCCGGACAGAGGCGATGGTCGTCCGGCGTACAAGGAGATGTACGTGACGATCCGCTGGTCGGATGGTGGGCCTGTCGCGGTAGCGAGTGCGATCTACTAGAAGCGCCATGTCGGTGTGGGCGATGTGCAGTTCCGGCTGCTCGACGTCGGAACCGAGGCCCCTCTCAGCGGGGCGGGTGTCTCGCTGATAGCCTCTGGTGGGGCCACGTACAGCGGGACGACCGACGGTGGGGGGTCGCGGACGTGGACGGGCGTGCCCTCGGGCTACGCCAGCGTCACGATCACCAAGACCGGCTACATCTTCGACACCCCGACGTTCAGCACGATCTACGTGACGCCGGACCAGATGAACACCTTCGTCCGCTACGGGCAGTCGCCGCCCACCACGGCCGAGCTGACCGTCCTGCATGACGAGAGCGCGCTTCCGAGCAGGACTGTCACGCTCAAACGAGCCGGAGTCGTCGCAGCGTCCGGGGTCACCAACGCGAGCGGCAAGGTCACGTTCGGCAATCTCCTCGTCGGAACCTACACCGTGGATGTCGACTACCCGTCCCATGTTGAGAATCCGAGCTCGATCGAGATCACGCGGGACAACTACCACCAGCCGCTGGCGCTGACCATCAGGATGGAGGACGCACAGTCGTGAAGAGACCTCTCGACACACGCGCTGCGTGCGGGCTGGTACGCCGGGAGTGCGGCATCTCCGTCGCCGAGTTGCTCACCGTCCTCACCATCCTGGGCATGGTCGTCACATTCGCCTACCTGGCGTTCAACTCGGCGTCAGGGATCAGCGATGCCACTCAGGCGCAATCCCAGGCACGCGAGGCAGGCATGCGCGTGCTCGACATGATGGCGCTCGAGATCCGTCAGGCAAGGGAGGCGCACCACGGGAACGGCGCATTCGCGATATGGGGGCCTCGAGACTGTGCGTTCTTCGCGGATGTCACACGCGATGGTCACCCGGAGAAGATCCGTTACTACGTGTCGAACGGCAAGTTGTTTCGGACAGTCGCGCCGCCCGCCAACTCGGCGGAACCCTACGTCTTCGGCGCGGAAGGGCCACCGCACGTCGTTCTCGACGGCATCAAGCCCAGCTGGACCGGAAACGTCTTCACGTACTACGCGCAGGCGCACCCGTCGGTGTTGGCGACGACACCGGTGGCGATCTCAGCCGTCGGCCTGAATCTCGTGAACGACGCGACCATCGGGACACGAACGGCGTCGGTCGAGTTGTCCACGACCGTCAAAGTCCGCTCCGTGCACAACGAGCTCGACCTCGAACAGTAGTCAGGGTGGTGACGATGCGGACGCTGGCGAAGAAGGCGGCACAGTGCCGGAGGGCGGCACGTGTGGGTGTGCGTGACGACTCGGGCATCGCGATGATCACGGTGGTGGCCACGTCGGCCATCATGTTCCTCATGGCGACCACCCTGCTCGGCATTGTCGCTTTCCAGGCGTCACAGGTGAGTCACGAGGTCAGGCGGAACAAGGCCATGCACGTCGCGGACGCCGGCATCAACGCGTATCTGTACGAACTTCGCCGGAACCCGGACTTCTACAAGACGACCGCTACGCTCGACGGGGCCTTGGACAACGGGGACACCTGGACCGTGGCGGCTACCGACACGGCCGGCACCATGCCGCTCACGCTCCATTCGACCGGCACCCTCACCAGCACCGGGACTACCCGCACGGTGATAGCCACCGTGCGATACCCCTCTCTGGCGGAGCCCAAGTACACGCTTCTGGGCCACGGTACCGTCGCGGTCTATCCGGGTACGCGGATACACGGGAACGTCATCGTCCAGAAGCCGTCGCCCAGCACCGCCGCCATACTCAACCTCGGCGGACAGATCACGGGCTTCGCGAGGTGCTACGGCAACTCGCCGGGGCCGTCGGGCCGGATAACCATCTACGGTTCAGGCAGGGCCGACGAAGGTCTGCAGCCCTTCTACAGCGAGGCGACCGACCCGCAGGTCGACGTTGCCAGCCAGTTCTCGGTCACGAGAGCGGTCCTGGAGGCGCGGGCGCGTGCCGCTGGTACGTACTTCCCGCGTCCCGGTCAGCCAACGCCGGGCAAGGGCTACTGGATCGAGCTCAAGGGCTCGACGGCAACGGTCTGGGCGGTGGGCGGCACTATCGTCACGGGGACACAGGGCGATCCCCCGGGCGCCAACTTCCCGGGCAAGTGGGTGATCGGAACGTACGACCTCGCCTCACACCCGGTGTTCTATTTCTTCTCGGATGTGTTCGTGAGCGGCACGTACTCGTCCTCGCTCACGATCTGTGGGGTCGGGGAGCGGATCTGGATGTACCACAACATCCTGCCCAGTCCCGTCAATGGTCCGGCCACGCTCGGTCTGGTATCCGACAGGGACGTGGGCGTGCCGTAGTACAAGTCGACGCCGAACGATCTGACCGTGTACGCGGCGATCTTCGCCAAGGCGCGCGCGATCTTCAAAGGCGACGCACTCGGGGTCGTGGGCGACAAGAACACGTTCACTCTGTACGGGTCGCTGACCTCAGGGACGGCACTTGCGGGGAGCAACTCGCTGCAGCAGTACAACGAGGGGATGACCACCTTCCTTGGGGGCTACCGGCAGATGGACATCCACTACGACAACCGGCTGCTCGCGAACCCGCCTCCCGAGTTCCCTCTGCTGACTACGGGCAGCACGAGCCGATCCATCATCACCGTCGACAGCTGGGTCGAGCGGTAGAGGCTCCGCGCCACGTCGCGGTGCGGGGTGCTGCGGTGTCGCGCCACGTCGCGGTCTTACGCTGCTCCGCGTCGTCGCATGACGCGTGCCTGGCTGCGACGTTCCCGAGCACCCTGTGCGCGCACGCGCGCACCGCCGGTGCGAGTGGGCCATCTCTGCCTATGCGTCACCGACGAAGTCGGCCCCGCCACGGCGCGCGGCCTCGCGTTCGACGACGCGCAAACTCGCTCGTGGCACAGGCACCGGGGCACTTCTCCGAAGGTAGATACGAGGGTGCTCGCGGGTATATACTCTCGGCACAATCGAAGGGGGTCGCCGTGGAGGCCACTCAAACGGGGCATCGACAAACTCCGCCACGGGCCGGTCCCGACGCGGGGTTCACGCTGGCCGAGTTGCTGTTCGCGATCGGCATCACAGTCGTGGTCATGGTTGCGGTTCTCGGAGCCCTCGCGGCTGCGACAAGCAGCAGCCTGCTCTCATCAAGACGCGCGACGGCCCTCACTATCGCTAACGACCAACTCGAGTGGGCGCGCAATATGGACTACGATTCCGTTGGCGTACCAGGTGGTGAGCCGCCCGGCGTGATCCCGGCGGTGAGGACCGCCGAAGGATACTCGGTCGCGACTTCGATAACGTGGTCTCCTGACACCAGGAATCCCCTCTACCCAGCCTACAAGATCATGCGCGTGACGGTTTCTTGGGGCAGCGCCCAGCCCGTGTCCGTGATCAGCTCCATCTACGGCAAGCGCAAGACCGGGCCCGGGCACGTCCAGTTCACGCTGCTGGACGTCGTGTCAGGTGCTCCGCTCTCACAAGCGGTGGTTTCGATCGTAGCGTCCACCGGGGCCACGTACAACCGGACGACCGGGGCGGACGGCGTGTGCACGGCATACGACGTTCCGTCGGGCTACGCTCAGGTCACTATCACAAAGACGGGCTACCTGTTCGACACGGACACGTTCTCGATCATCTACGTGACGCCTGGTCAGTGGAACACGTTTACGCGGTACGGCCAATCCCCTGGCACCACCAGGTCGATCACCGTTCGCAGACCGGACGGGACGTTCCTCGCGTCGACCCCCCTTACCCTCGAAGGGCCGGGGCCAAACCCGACGCAGAGCACCAACGCATCGGGCACGGCGACGTTCACGAATCTGCTCATCGGTACCTATGCGATACAAGCGACCGGCTGGGTCATCGAGCCTGCCCTCATCATCACTTCAGCGGACTACACCCAGGTCTTGACCCACGAGGCGACCGCTACAGTGCCGCCGCAGTAGCGACAGGAACGCAGCTGTGAGAAGGGGCGCCCGACATATGCTTTGCACAAGAGGCCGCGACGACCGCGGCGTGTCCGTGATCGAGCTGCTGGTGGTCGCGAGCATCCTGGGGATCGTGATTACCCTCAGCTATCTCGTGTTCAACTCCGCCACGCGGATATCCGACACGTCCCAGGCGAAGTCGCTGGCTCGCGAGGCAGGAACGCGGGCGCTCAACCGAATGACGCGGGATGTGCGCCAGGCGAAGAAGCCCTCGACGACACTAGACGCTTTCGAAAGGTTCGAAGCTGGCCGCTGCTCCTTCTTCATCGACGTCGTGCATGACCCTCAGTCGCCGAGAGTCACCCAGCGGGTCACCTACGAGGTTTCCGGCACTAGCCTGTACCGCAAGGTGGCGCCGGTGACCTACGTGGGAAGCAGCCCCACGATTGGCCAAGACGGCGCGCCGCAACTCATGCTCGACGGTCTGAACACGTCGTCCGGTGGTGTCTTCTCCTACTACAGTCAGGCGTACCCGGCATTGACAGCGACGTCCACCGCCTCGATCTCCGCCGTGGGGCTGAGGATCGTGAACAGCATGACAGTCGGGCGCAGCGCAGCGTCCTCGGACCTGTCCACGACGGTGAAGGTCCGCTCGGTGCACAACGAGCTCGATCAGGAGAAATAGCGAAGGCGGGGTCAGCTATGGGTGTACCAAGGACTTGTTCGAAGGCGTCGCGGGGGGCCGAGACGTGCGTCCGCGAAGACTCAGGTTTTGCGCTCGTCACAGTTGTGATGATGTCGGCCATACTGTTCCTCCTCGCGACATCGGTGCTTGCGCTCGTAGCGTTCCAGGCGTCTCAGGTGAGCTGGGAAGTCCGCCGGACGAAGGCCATGCACGTAGCGGACGCGGGTATCACCGCCTACCTGTATGAGCTGCGCAGGAAGGACAACTACTACGAGACCACCCCTACCCTGGCCGGGACGCTGCCGAACGGCGACAGATGGAGCGTGACGGCCACCGGAACCGTGAGCGGGAACCAGCGCTTCGTGACCATCCGCTCCACCGGCACGCTGGCCAGCACCGGGGCGACCCGGACGGTTCTCGCAACGGTCGGATTCCCGCCGCTGACCCAACAGAAGTACACATGGCTGGCGTTCGGCAACTCGACGGTGTATCCGGGAACGACGATCTATGGCAACATCATCGTCCAGAAGCCGTCGCCTTCCACTGCGGCGATACT
The DNA here is from genome assembly GCA_964456615.1 of uncultured Eubacteriales bacterium. Lineage (GTDB taxonomy): Bacteria > Actinomycetota > Coriobacteriia > Anaerosomatales > CAVRZR01 > CAVRZR01. The sequence goes on from CAYWCB010000004.1 coordinate 13,139, forward strand.
GAACCTCTACGGACGCGTGACAGGCTTCGCGCGATGTTACGGCAATGCTCCGGGGCCGTCCGGGGTGATCAACACCAGCTACGGCGGGTACACGGGAGTTGCCGAGGGGGGGCTGCAGCCTTTCTTCCAGGCTTCGACCGATCCTCAGCTCGACGTCGACAGCACCTTCACGGAGACCAAGGCGTCTCTCCTTGCCACAGCGACCGCGCAAGGCACGTACTTCCCGAGACCCGGTCAAGCGACGCCAGGCAAGGGATACTGGCTCGAGCTCAGGGGCAGCTACGCCGTCGTGTGGGCCGTGGGCGGTACCGTCCAGACGGGAACCGAAGGTGCCCCCCCAGGACTCGCGAACTTCCCGCAGATGAAGTCGATCAGGCCCGATGGGACCTTCCTGCCATACCCTCAGGAGTATCGCTGGGACCTCGCGTCCTGGGACAAACCCGTGTTCTACTTCGCCGCCGATGTCTGGGTGAGCGGGACATACTCGAAGTCTCTTACGGTCTGCGGTACCGGCGAGAGGATATGGCTGTACCACAACATCCTGCCCTCGCCGCTTAACGGCACCGCCACGCTGGGTCTGGTGTCGGACCGTGACGTGGGAGTGCCGTGGTACAAGTCCACGCCGAACGACCTGACCGTGTACGCGGCCATATTCGCCAAGTCGAGAGCCATCTTCAAGGGCGACTCTCTGGGCACCGTCGGGACCAAGAGAAGCTTCACCTTCTACGGTTCGATGACGTCCGGCGCGGCGCTGGCAGGCAGCAACTCCTTGCAGCAGTATGCTGGTAGCCCCTGGAAGTTCTCATCGGGGTATGAGCGAATGGACATCTGGTTCGACAACCGGCTCCCGAACAACATACCCCCGGGGTTCCCGCTGCTGACTACGGGGAGCACGAGCCGCTCGGTCATCACAGTCGACAGCTGGGTGGAGAACTAGCTCAGGTGCCGCGCGCTTCGTTCGCGGATCTCGCCCGATGCGCCCGAGACCAGCGGCGGCGGGGGCCTGCTGGCTCCTAGCGCCGCTCGAACGCCACGCGTGCGAGTGCCATCGCGACGTGCAGTAGCTGTCGGCCCCGATGCAAGAACCCGCGGATGTCTCGTCCGGTATGCGCGTGCGCCATCGTCGTCGGCACCTCCGCGAGGCGCAGCCCCGCCCGCAGCGCGTGGATGCTCATCGCGACCTCGACTCCGTAGCCGGTCGCGAACGGGCGCACCGCTGCGACGGCCTCGCTTGAGAGCGCCCGTTGCCCGGACAGCGGAGCCGCGGCCTCGAAGCCGCCCCCCATCCGCGCGATACCCCAGCGGGCGAGCCCCTTGACGAGGCCGAACCCCGCCTTGCCCTCAGGCCGCGGCAAGGTCGCGATCGTCATGTCCGCTTCGCCTGCGAGCACGGGGGCGAGCAGGAGGGCGCCTTGCGAGGCGGTCTCGCAAAGATCAGCGTCGAGCAGGAGCAGCACGTCGGCCCCGCTGGCGTGCCGCGCTCCCACCTCGAGTGCCGCACCCTTGCCTACGTTGCCGGCAAGTCGCACGACCGTCGCCCCGGCCTGCTCTGCAAGGCGAGCGGTGTGGTCGGTCGACCCGTCATCGACAACGATGACGCTCGAGACGTCCTCGATCGCGCGCACAGCTGCGGCGGTGGCTGCGATCCGTTCCGCCTCGTTGTGCGCGGGGATGAGAGCGACGACGATCACGCCGGTCACGTGCCAGGGTCTGAAGACAGCGGACGACGGCGGAATCTTCGCAGCACCGCACCGAGCGCCTCGGACACCTCTGGCACGCCGAGCACGTGCGACAGTCCCAGCGCGAGAGCGAGGCCGAGCGTGCCACCGGCCGCCACCTGCAAGAGCGCTCCCGCCACGCCGCCGAGCACAGGTTCGAGAAGGCCTGCCACCCCCCAGGCGGCCGCACCCGCGACGACGGAGGCGAACCCGACTCGCGCGAACATCCAACCGATCCCGCGCATGTCGTAGCCGCCGATGCGGCGCCGGAGTATGAGGGCGAGCGTTGCGAGACTCAGTCCGAAGAAGACCACGTCGGCCATGGGTATGCCGTTGATTCCGAAACCTGTCCACGCGCCGAGCCCTGTGCTCAGCACGAGGTAGAGGCTGATCTGGACAAGGGTCAGGGCCAAGTTCACGTACATGGGGGTCTTGGTGTCCTTGAGCGAGTAGAACGCGCGCAGGACGAACATCGTGGACGCGAAGAGCACGAGGCCGAGCGCCCACCACTGCAGGGCGTGGGCGACGACCGGGACGTCTTCTGGCCTGAACTCGCCGACGCGGTAGAGCGAGACCAGCGGCCGCGCGAGCGCGACGAGAAGCGCCGAGGTGGGCAGGATGAGGGCACCAGTGGCGCGGAATCCCCGGCGGAAGGTCGACTTGAAGGCGTCCCATTCCTGGCGTCCGGCCGCATCCGCGAGCTCCGTGAACACCGCTGTCGCGAGCGCGACGGCCAGGATCCCGTAGGGAAGCTGGTAGAACGTCCAGGCGTACATGAGAACGGACGGCCCGTTGGGCGCGACCGCGAACGCCGAGGCGTTGCGTACCGAGACCGCGACCATGTTGGTCGCGACATAGACGACCGTGGGCACGGCGAGTCTCAACATCTGTCGAACGGCGGGGTCGGACAGTCCGATGCCGCTCGTGTAGCGGATACCGGTCTTGAGCAGCGCGGGGACCTGCACGCCGAACATCACCACCACACCGAGCGTCGTACCTATCGCCAACACGACGTTCGCGAGCCGAAGATCGTCTCTGAGCAGCACGAACGCGAACATGGTCGCGATGACGACGAGGTTGTTGAAGACGGGCCCCAGCGCCGGCAGGAGGTACTGCCGCCGCGCGTTGAGAAGCGCCGAGATGATCGACCCTGCTCCGTAGACCGCGATCTGGATCGCGAAGAACCGGAAGAAGAACGCCCCTGTCGTCCGGATCGCCTCGACGTCCTCGGTGCCCATGCGGAACGTCTGCGTCCATATGAATGGTTGAGGAAAGAGCGTCCCGAGCAGTGCCAGTGTCCCGAGGGCGACAAGCGCGAGATTGAAGACGTGGCTGGCGAACTGCCACGCCTCTCCCTCACGTTCGTTGCCGAGCCGTTCGAAGAACATGGGGATGAAGAGCGAGGCGATGATGCCGCCCGCCACCAGCTCGAACACCATGTTGGGGATGTTGTTCGCGACGCCGTAGGCGGACATGAGCCCGGTCGCCCCGAGGGCGAAGGCCGTCGCCCACATCCGAACGAAGCCGGTGACGCGCGAGACGGCGGTCGCGGTCGACATGGTGGCGGTCGATCGAGCGACGGACGGGGTGCGGATCGCTGCCTCCAGGTGGGGTTGTCGCCTCGCGCGAGGCGCCACGGTTGCCTCGCCCATTGTAGCCGAGCCCGATGGGCTGCCGGCGGGGCTCGCGCGAGGCATCCGACGCGTCACCTCGGCGTCACGTCGGCGTAGGATAGCGCCGATGACCTTGGGCTATACTGAGCCACGGGCGTCGGCTCCCCTCGACACGCTCACGCCCCAGCGACACCCGAGGCCGTGTCCGCAGTGAGCCGAGACGCGGCACACCGGTTCCCGGCCGCGCGGAGCGTGCATGAATAGATCCCTCTCGATAGCGACACTCGTCGTGCTGCTGGTGGCGGCGTGGCTGTGGCCTCTGTCCGCGCAGGCGGAACCGCAGTCGTCGCGCCTCACGCTTGTTCTCGTGCCGAACCTGCGTTGGGGGGACATCACCCCTGCGTCCACGCCCACGCTCTACCGTCTCGCGAGCGAGGGCGCGATCGGCGATATCAACGCCAGGAGCCGGACACGTCTGCAGGGCGTGTCGGGCTCACCGTTGGAAGGCGCGCTCACCATCTCGGCGGGGGCCTGGGCCTCGCCCGTCGACAGTGTGAGAGTGGGCAGCGCTCCAGAAGCGTATTCGATAAACGAGCGGTACGAGAGCGGGTCGGCCGCCGAGGCCTATCGGCGGATCACGGGACAGGGGACCGGCAACGCGGACGTCGCTTTCCTCGGCATGCCTATGACCCAGAGGTTCAACGACGAGCTCTCGTTCGAGGTCCTGCTCGGCACGCTTGGTCAGGCAATAGAGGACGCCGGGGGCACGACAGCCGCTGTGGGCAATTCGGACGCGGGTGCGCCCCCCGGACGCGTGTACGAGCGCGTGAGACCGGCGGCGCTCGCGGCGATGGACCGGGCGGGACTGGTCCGGTACGGAGATGTCTCCTCCCGCATGCTCGAGGAAGACCCCGACGCTCCGTACGGGGTGACGACAGACATCGAGACCCTGCGCGCCAGGCTGGGCGAGATCGACCGGAGGCTGCGGGGGTCGTCGCGCCCCCACCTCACGGTGATCGACCCTGGTGACACGTACCGCGCGGCGCGTATCGCTCCGGTCGTGAGCGACACGGTCGCAGGTACGCATCGTGCCCGGGCGCTCGAAGTCGTCGACGAGGTCGTCGCCGCTGCCGAAGATGCCCTTCCCGCGACCGGTGTGCTGATCGTCGCGTCGCAGGTGCCGGGAACCGACACGGAGAGGATCGAGGGGCTTGGGCCCATCATCGTCACAGGCGAGGGCTGGACCGGCTACCTCACGTCGTCGTCGACCCATCGCACGGGGATCGTCACGAACCTCGATCTGACCGCGACCCTGATGAGCGTGCTCGGGATCGAGCGGCCGCTGAATGTGGTCGGCAATCCGATGGAGCCGACGGGGTCGACGGCGCCGGTGCAAGAGCGCATCGAGTACCTCGAACGGCTGACGACCACCGCGGTGGCGATCGAGGATGCGAAGAACCCGATCATCAACGCCATGATCCTGGGCACGACCCTCATCTTCTTCGTGAGCACCCTCGTGCTGCTTCGCATCAGGCAATGGTCGGCGCCCGTCGCGCGCCGGTGGTCGGTCTCGCTTCGTTCACTGATGCTCCTCGTGCTGGCGATCCCGCCGTCGAGCTGGCTCATGTTCGCGCTCCTGCGCTGGCCCGAGACCACCGGTCTGGTGCAGGCGACGTTTTTCGCGGTCGTGGCGTTGCTGTGGGGCACCGCGCTCGTGCTCCAGTCCCGCGCCAGCATGAGGGTGCCCGTGGCGTTCCTGAGCCTGCTGACGACCGCGGTCGTGCTCGCGGACCAGTGGGTCGGCGCGCCGCTCTCGTTCAACAGCTTCTTCGGCTACTCCCCGCTGCTCGGTGCGCGCTTCTACGGGATGGGCAATGAGGCCGCGGGTGCGCTTCTCGGTTCGAGTCTCGTCGGCCTTGCCTACGTCTTCGACCAGTGGCCGGACGCGCGGTTCACCACTATCGGCCGGCGCTGGGGGCTGCCTGTGCTCGCGTTGGCCGCGGTCGTCACGGCTGCGGCCCCGTTCCTGGGAGCGAACGTCGGAGTCCTCGCGTGGGGCCTCGCGGGATACGGGCTGACGTGGCTCCAGATGAACGGTCGCCGCCTCAGCTGGCGCCTGGTGCTCGTCGGGCTGCTGGTCGTGGCTCTCGTTCTTGCCGCGTTCTCGTTCATCGATCTCTTCGGCGGGGGAGAGCAGACGCATCTGGGCCGAGCGCTCGCGAGCGCGGAGCGAGGCGGCCTAGGGGAGCTGTGGACGATCGTGCTTCGAAAAGCTCAGACGAACCTGCGCGTCTTGAGCCGCACGAACTGGGTGTACGTGCTCCTGGCGGTGCTGGCGTTCCTCGGCTTCATGCGCTGGAGGCCTCAGGGCGACTTCGCCGCCACGCTGAAGGGGAACCCGCACTACTCGGCCGTGATGAGCGCCTGTCTCATCGCCGGGCTCGTGGCGTTCTTCACCGAGGATTCCGGCATCGTCATCCCCGCGGTCATGCTGATATGGGTAGGCGTCGGGATCCTCTACCTCATGCTCGCCGAATGGCCGCGGATCGAGGAGGCGGACGTGGGCGAGGGCGAGGGCGAGGGCGAGGGCGAGGAGGCTCTGCTGGCATGAGCGATCTCCGCCTCGAGGTCGCCGGGCTCGCTGTCGCGATCGCGGGAGGGTGGCTCGTCCCGGCCCTCGGGGTGCGGATGCTCGTGCCTTCGCTGGAGGCCTCGGCGTGGGTCGTTCCCAACTACCGGGGGCGAAAGGTCTTTCTCGGGCTCGGGATAGTCTGGGTCTTCTGGGCGCTCGCACTCACTGTCGGGTCGATGGTGATGGGAAGCGCCCTCGCTGTCGCGGGCCGACCACCCTTGGCGACGGTTGTGATCCTCGTGCTCCTGGCATTCGTCTTCGGTGCGGTCGACGATGTCTTCGGGACGTCCGCGGACAAGGGGTTTCGGGGCCATCTGCGGGGGATGGCGAAGGGCCGGCTCACGACCGGGGGGCTGAAGCTCCTTGGTATCGTCGCCGCCGGACTGTGGGCGGCTGTGGAGGTCGCGATGTCGAGGCGCGACGCCGGGGACTGGTCGCAGGTCGAGGTGATCGCGGGCGTCGCGACGGGTGCCGTGCTCATCGCCGGTTCGGCGAACCTCGTGAACCTGCTCGATCTGCGTCCCGGTCGGGCACTGAAGGGGTACCTCGCTCTGCTGGCGGTATCCTTCGCGGCGTGGGTGTTCTCCGCCCATTGGGGCGTGGCGCCCGCTCGGACGGCGCTGATCCTGGTTGCCACAGCTGCGTGGCTGGTGGGACCCGTTCTGGCCGTGTGGCGCTACGACCTGTCGGAGCGCGGCATGCTCGGCGACGCCGGTGCGAATGCGGCCGGAGCGCTCGCGGGGCTCGCTCTGATGGTGTCGCTGCCGCCGTGGGGGATCGCGGTCGCCGCGCTTGTGGTCGCGGGGCTGAACCTTGCTTCTGAGCGGTTCTCGTTCTCGCGGGTGATCGAGCAGAACCGCCTGCTGTCGAGGGTCGACCGGCTCGGCAGAGCGGTCGAGGCTCCGAGGCCGCCGGACCGGCTTCCGTGACACGCCGTTCCCCGAAACGTCCGACATGATGGTTAGAATGTCACCGTTGGGCCGAAGACGGACGGGGGTTCGATCGAGCGCATGGCCAAGCACATCTTCGTGACGGGCGGCGTCGTGTCATCGCTGGGCAAGGGCATCACTGCCGCCTCGCTCGGTCGGCTCCTCAAGTCCCGCGGTCTCAAGGTGACCATCCAGAAGTTCGACCCCTATCTCAACGTGGACCCGGGGACGATGAGCCCGTTCCAGCACGGCGAGGTCTTCGTGACCGACGACGGGGGAGAGACCGATCTGGATCTGGGCCACTACGAGCGCTTCATAGACGAATCGCTGTCGCGCGACAACAACGTCACTGCCGGCTCGGTCTACCAGACCATCGTGACCAGGGAACGTCGCGGGGACTTCCTCGGCGGTACTGTGCAGGTCATCCCGCACGTGACGAACGAGATCAAGGACCGCGTCGTCAGGCTCGCCGGGCGCACGCAGGTCGACGTGGTCATCACCGAGGTGGGCGGCACCGTAGGCGACATCGAGTCGCTGCCGTTCCTGGAGGCCACCCGACAGCTGCGCAAGGACCTCGGGCGTGCGAACGTGTGCTACATACACGTCACGCTGGTGCCCTACATCGCGGCATCGGGCGAACTCAAGACGAAGCCGACGCAACACTCCGTCCAGGAGCTGCGCTCGATCGGTATCCTGCCGGACTTCATCGTATGCCGCTCCGACCGCCCGATCGACGAGGGCATCCGGCGCAAGATCGCACTGTTCTGCGACGTCGAGCCGTCCGCCGTGATCTCGGCGATGGACGCTTCCTCTATCTACGAGGTGCCGCTGAGCCTTGCCGAACAGGGTCTCGACGCCATGGTGATCGACCGCCTCAGCCTGGACTGCGGCGAGCCGCACATGGACGACTGGGAGACGTTCGTCCGTCATTCCGCGTCGCTTGCCGACGAGGTGGACATCGCGCTCGTGGGCAAGTACGTCGCGCTGCCGGACGCGTACCTGTCGGTCAACGAGGCGCTCGACCACTCGGGCATCTTCCACGACCACAAGGTGAACGTGCACTGGGTGGACGCGGAGAGCCTGACTCCCGAGGAGGTCGAGTCGGTACTCGAACGCATGGACGGGATCTTGGTGCCCGGAGGTTTCGGCATACGCGGCATCGAAGGCAAGATCAGGGCCGCTCGCTACGCGCGCGAGCATAGCATTCCCTACCTGGGGATCTGCCTCGGGATGCAGGTTGCAGTCGCCGAGTTCGCCCGGCACGTCGCGGGGCTCGCGGGCGCGAACTCGACCGAGTTCGACCCGGTGACCGAGCATCCCGTCATCGATCTCATGGTCGAGCAGCACGAGGTCGCCGACATGGGCGGCACGATGCGGCTGGGGACCTATCCGTGCAAAGTGGCGCCGGGCACCAAGGGGTCCGAGGCCTACGGGGAGGAACTCATCTACGAGCGGCACCGCCACCGCTACGAGGTCAACAACGCCTACCGCGACCAGCTGGCGGCGGCGGGGCTGGTGATATCGGGTCTCTCGCCGGACGACCGACTGGTCGAGATGGTCGAGCTGCCCGACCACCCGTGGTTCGTCGGCAACCAGGGCCATCCCGAGTTCAAGAGCAGACCGACCCGTCCCGCGCCGCTGTTCCGCGACTTCGTGGGAGCGGCGGTCGCGCGAAGACGCGAACGCGGAGTCTGAGCGCCGTGACCGACGGCGGCTCGAGCGGTGAGGAGACCGCTTCGCGCTCCGAACCGGGGAGCCATGCGCTCGAGCTCTTCCTCGACCTCGCGCGCATCGACAGCCCGACGCGCGAGGAGGGTGCCGTCGCGGCATTCTGTGCCGAGAAGCTCTCGGCGATCGGTTTCGACGTTCGCTTGGACGACTCCGCCGACGTGACCGGGTCGGACACCGGCAACCTCATCGCCGAACTGCCCGGAACGAGTGGGCGCACGCTCGTGCTTTCCGCTCACATGGACTGCGTCGAGCCGTGCCGGGGCGTGGAGCCGCTCGTGCGCGATGGATTCGTCACCTCCGCGGGGGAAACGGTGCTCGGTGCGGACGACAAGGTCGGGATCGCGGTCATCATCGCGGTAGCGCGGGCGTTCGCGGCTGCGGACGGTCCGCGGCCAACGCTGCGGGTGGTTCTCACCGTGCAGGAGGAGATCGGGCTCCGAGGCGCCAAAGCACTCGACCCGTCGGTTCTCGACGCCGACCTCTGTGTGGTGCTCGACGCCGAAGGCGTCCCCGGCACGATGATCGTGGGAGCGCCGACCCACTACACGTTCGTGGCTTCGTTCGAGGGCCGCGCGGCTCATGCGGGGGTGGCTCCGGAGCAAGGCGTGAACGCGATCCTGATGGCGACTCGCGCTGTCGCCGCCATGGAGATCGGTCGTCTGGACGGATCCACGACGGCGAACGTCGGCACCATCGAAGGCGGATCGGCCACGAACGTAGTGCCCGACCGCGTGAGACTCACGGGCGAGTGCCGTTCCCTCGACAGGCCGCGTGTCGAGGAAGTGAAGCGCTGCATGGACTCGGCGATGCGCACCGCCGCCAAGGAGGCCGGCGGAGGCGTGGATGTGGAGTGGACGCTCGAGTACGAGAGCTTCGCGCTCGAGACCGACGACCCCGCCGTCGTGCTCGTGTCGGAGGCGTGCCGCGATGCGGGTCTGACCCCGGCGTTCAAGACGACCGGCGGCGGGAGCGATGCCAACATAATGGCCGCGCACGGCGTTCCGACAGTCGCGCTGTCATGTGGGATGACCGGGGTGCACAGCAGCGACGAGGCCATCGCCATAGCCGACATCGATGCGCTCGCTCGCCTCGTAGCAGCCATCGTCGCGCGCATGGCGGCATAGATGCGGCTCGTCTGGGCACAGGTGACGTGCGTCGAGCGCATCTCGGACGATCTCGAGCGGCTCGAGGTCGTCGTGGACGGGCGGAGTGCCGAGGCGCTGTGCTATCCGACGCTCACCGGGTCGTGTGCCGAGGGTGAGGACGTGCTCTTGAACACGACGGCGGTCGACCTCGAGCTGGGAACAGGCGGCGTCCACTTCGTGGTTGCCCGCGCGCCGGACGCGAGCGGCAGCCCTGTCGCCTTGGACCGACCCTCGGGCGGGCACGTCATGAAGCTCCGCTACACGCCGCTCCAGGTCGACGTGCTCTCGGTCGAGGAGCCGGGCGGCGGAGTCTGGGACACGATGTCACGGGCGGTCGACGTTGCGGGGATGCCCGTGGCGTGCTGCGGGCTCCACAGTCAGGTTCCGCTCGTAGCGGCGGCCATCAAGCAGGCCGACCCGTCGCTCGCCGTCGCATACGCAATGACCGATTTCGCCGCGCTTCCCCTTGCTCTATCGGCGGTGGTCCGCGAGTCGGTCGATGCGGGGCTGATAGACACGACGATCACGTGTGGGCAGGCGTTCGGGGGGTCGCACGAGGCGGTGAACCTGCACTCGGGGCTGCTCGCGGCCAGGCACGTCGCGGGCGTCGATATCGCGATCGTCGGCATCGGCCCGGGTGTCGTCGGCACCGCGACCCCGTTCGGCCACGGGGGCATCGCGCAGGGCGAGGCCATCAACGCCGTCAGCTCCCTCGGGGGGCGTCCGGTGGCGGCACTCCGGCTGTCGACTGCGGACACGCGCGAGCGTCATCGTGGAGTGAGCCATCACACGATCTCCGCGCTGGGATCGGTCGCGCTCGCACCGGCCGTCGTGGCCATGCCGGTCGTGGCTGACGAACGACTCGCTTCGGAGCTGGCGAAGATCGAAGCGAGGCTCGAGCGCTCCGGTGTGTGGGAGAGGCACCTGCGCCACGACGTGGTCGTCACGACGCCCGATATGCGCGGCGTCACGGTCGCGACGATGGGGCGCGAAGAAGAAGAGGATCCGACGTTCTTCGCGGCCGCGTACGCAGCCGGGTATGCGTGCGTCGAAGTCCTCGGGGGCGTGTCGAAGGCCTAGCGCGCGCCGCACGAGGTCCTCTCCCCGATAGAGGGCGTTGGGCCGCCCGATGCCGCCCGATCGGCTCGCATCGAGCCGCCGACCGCGCGCGCTACACTGGCGGAGGGTCTCATCGGCGCCTCGGATCGCTATCGGTCGTCGTGTTCGAGTGGTCCGGGCATGGCCGGAAGGAGCTGCCGACGTGATCGTTGGAGTGCCCAAGGAGATCAAAGACAACGAGTTCCGTGTCGCCATGACTCCGGCCGGCTGTCGCGAGTTCGTCCATCACGGTCACGCCGTCCTCGTCGAGCGGTCGGCCGGCGAGGGCTCGTCATTCACCGACGAGGAGTACGCGGGAGCGGGCGGCGAGGTCGTCGACACCGCCGATGAGGTGTTCGCACGTGCGGAGATAATCCTCAAGGTGAAGGAGCCGCAGCCGGACGAGATCGAGCGGCTGCGCCCGGACCACGTCCTGTTCACTTTCTTGCATCTCGCCCCGGACCTGAAGCAGACGGTCGGGCTCATCGGTTCGGGCGCCACGTGCATCGCCTACGAGACGGTCGAGCTCCCGGACCGCACCCTGCCGCTCCTGGCGCCCATGTCAGAGGTGGCCGGTCGCATGGCCACCCAGGTCGGCGCGGAGTACCTCCTCAAGCCGATGGGAGGACGGGGCATGCTCATGGGCGGCGTTCCGGGCGTGCTTCCGGCGAGCGTCGTGATTCTGGGTGCAGGGGTCGTCGGCATGAACGCCGCCTACGTGGCGGTCGGCATGGGCGCGAACGTCACGGTGCTCGACATCAACCTCGACAAGCTCCGCTACATCGACGACCTGTGGGGCAACCGCATGAGCACCCTGTACTCGATGCGCCACAACATCGAGAAGGCGATCGCCCAGGCGGACCTCGTCATCGGCGCCGTACTGCTCGCGGGTGCCCGGGCCCCGTGGCTCGTGACCCGGGACATGCTCTCGCAGATGAAGTGGCGCTCGGTCATCGTCGACGTATCTGTGGACCAGGGCGGCTGTGTAGAGACGACCCATCCGACGACCCACTCGAATCCCACGTACGTGGTCGAAGGCGTGCTCCACTACGGCGTTGCGAACATGCCCGGAGCGGTCCCCAACACCTCGACCCTTGCGCTCACGAACGCCACGTTGCGCTACGGGCTCGCCATCGCCGACAAGGGCTGGAAGCAGGCGGTCATCGACGACGAGGCGCTCGCGAAGGGCGTGAACGTCCTCGACGGCAAGATCACCTACGCGCCGGTCGCCGAGGCGCACGGCCTCGAATACGTGCCGCTCGAAGGACTCCTCTCGTAGCGGCCTGCGGGTCGTGCGGTGGGCAGGCCGACCCCTGGGCGACTCGCGCGACGCGCGGCCGTTCGCTTCGGCACCAAAGCATCCAGCATAATCGTGGCATGGAGAGCTACGTCTCTGAGTTCTTGGCTCACCTGGCGGTCGAGAGGGGCGCGTCCGCGCACACCATCGCCGCCTACCGCCGCGACCTGGAGGCCTACGCCGCCGGGCTGGATGCCCGGGGCGTGAGCGACCCGTCGTCGGTCTCGCGCGAGGACGTCACGGCCCACATCGCCGCGCTCAGGGCCTCGGGCCTCGCGCCGAGCACCGTCGAGCGCAAGGTCTCGGCGATCAAGAGCTTCCACCGCTTCCTCGTTCGCGAGGGCATCACCGAGAACCATCCGACTGCCCGCCTGCCGCTCCCCGCGGTGCCGGACCGACTGCCGGACGTCGTTTCCGTGGAGGACATCGCACGGCTCCTCGCCCAGCCGTTCCCGGATGGAGCGCTGGGACTTCGGGACCGGGCCGTGCTCGAGACCCTGTACGGGTGCGGCCTGCGCGTGAGCGAACTCGTCGGCCTCGATGTCGGCGACGTCGATCTCCCGGCCGGGTTCCTGCGTGTTCTGGGCAAGGGAGGGAAGGAGCGCATGGTGCCGGTGTCGGGTCAAGCGGCACACGCGCTCGAGGCCTACTTCGTAGCAGGGAAGCCCCATCTGCGGCCAAAGGGCTCGCTTGCGGGGGTGGACCCGCAGGCGGTCTTCGTGAACGTACGCGGCGGCCGGATCAGCAGGCAGGCCATCTTCGGGATCGTGAGGAAGTACGGCAGACGTGTCGGTCTCGAACTGCACCCGCACACGCTTCGGCACTCATTCGCGACGCACCTGCTCGAGGGCGGCGCGGACCTCAGGGCCCTCCAGGAGATGCTCGGCCACGCGGACCTGGCCACGACCCAGGTCTACACGCACGTGGACCGGAGACACGTGCGCGAGGAGTACCTGTCGACGCATCCGAGGGCTCGGATACGCTAGACGACGGTCGGGTTTCCAGCGCGGGGATCGGAGCTTTGGCGGCGACAAGGGCCAGGGTCGGGAAAACGACGCCAAACCGCTGGTTGATGCGTTCGCACTGTGCCAAGATGCAAGACGTGGGTTGACTGCGTCGTTTCCAGAAGGAGGGGATCGTTGTGCGTTCTCGTTTCGGTAGGCTGGCGGCGCTGCTCCTGATCGCAGTGTTGCTCGCAACCCTTGTCGTCGGGTGCGGCGCCGAAGAGGTCGATACGGGCGACGGCGAGAAGCCCAAGACGGACATCAAGGCGGCGATGGTAACGGACGTCGGCGGACTGGGCGACAAGTCGTTCAACGACCTCTCCTACGAGGGCCTGAAGCAGGCCGAGTCGGAACTCGGTGTCGAGATCGAAGTGGTCGAGTCCAAG
>CAYWCB010000005.1:0-6408 GCA_964456615.1 uncultured Eubacteriales bacterium
CACGATGGCTCTCACCCCGCAACTCGCCGACGCGGTACAGGTGCCGGTGGTCGCTGCGGGCGGCATCGCCGACGGGCGAGGGATCGCCGCCGCCTTCGCGCTCGGCGCCCAGGGAGTGCAGGTTGGCACACGCTTCATGTGCGCGACCGAGTGCACGATCCACCCCGACGTCAAGGACAAGATCCTCAAGGCGAAGGACCGCGACACGGTCGTCACCGGCTACTCGACGGGACATCCCGTCCGCGTGTTGAAGAACAAGCTCTCCCGCCAGATCGAGGAACTGGACCGCGAGAACCGCCCGGAGGACATCGAAGCACTCGGAACCGGCAAGCTCGCGCTCGCGATGCGGGAAGGCGACACCAGCATGGGGAGCCTGATGGCCGGCCAGGTCGCGGCCATGGTGTGCGAGATCCAGCCTGCGGCAGACATCGTGCGCGACATGATGACCGAGGCCGAGGACGTGCTTCGCCGCATCGGCTCGCTCACGAGCTAGGGCACGCGCTGGTGTCTTTCATGCCGCCAACGGCCTCACACCGGACCGCCATCGTCTGCCCAGGCCAAGGCTCGCAGCAGCCCGGCATGGTCGAGGCCGTACCCGAACTCGATGCCCTCGATCGTCTGCTCGACGCCGCTGAGGCGCTCTCGGGTCTCGAGTTGCGAACCATCGCCATCCTCGGGTCGCCCGAGGATCTTGCCGACACCCGGATCGCCCAGCCCCTGCTCTACCTCACCGACTGGGCATGGGGTACCACGCTCCTCGAGTGCGGGCTGTCGCCGACGGCCGTGGCCGGTCATAGCCTCGGCGAGTTCGCCGCCCTTGCGCTCGCGCAGGTGTTCTCTGTCGAAGCGGGACTCGAACTCGTCGTCGAGCGATCGAAGCTCATGGCGACCAGCGCTGCGACCGCGCCGGGTCGCATGGCAGCCGTCCTCGGCATGGAGGCAGGTGCGATCGCACCCCTCATCGAGGACATCCAGGGCGTGTGGATCGCCAACGACAACGCCCCGGGACAAGTCGTCATCTCGGGCACGCACGACGGCGTGGAGTCTGCGACCTCCGCGCTCGCCGCCGGAGGCGCCCGCCGGGTCGTCCCGCTCTCGGTCAGCGGCGCGTTCCACTCGCCGTTGATGGCCCCGGCTGCGGAGGCGTTCGGCGAGCTCCTCGACCAGACCCACTTCTCCAGCGCGACCATCCCGGTTCTCCAGAACACGTGTCCGGAGCCGACGACGGATGCCGAGGTCATCCGCCAGAGGCTTGCCGGGCAGATCGTCTCGCCGGTGCGATGGACGGAAACGATGCGCCGTCTGTCCGCCGACGGTCCGATCACCCTCATAGAATGCGGGCCGGGCATGGTGTTGACGGGTCTCGCGAAGCGCGTCGACGGCGTCACCGGGATCTCCGTGTCCGAGTCGGGCATCGAATCAACGCTGCAGGAGGTCACATGAGTTCACTGTCGGGCAAAGTCGCGCTTGTCACCGGGGCATCCAGCGGGATCGGTGCTTCGATCGCGCGCCGCTTGGCGGCCGACGGAGCCGCCGTCGCCATCAACTACTATCCAGGCACGCAAGCGGATGCCGAGACGGTTGCTTCGGAGATCGAGGCAGGCGGCGGGAACGCGGCTGTCTTCGAGGCCGACGTCGCCGACTCGGCGCAGTGCGAGAGTATGGTCGCCTCCGTGATGGACCGCTTCGGTCAGCTGGACATCCTCGTCAACAACGCCGGTATCACCCGCGACGGTCTTCTCGTTCGGATGAGCGATGCCGACTGGCAGTCGGTCATCTCCACCAACCTCACCGGCGTGTTCCTGTGCACGCGCGCGGCAGCCAAGGTCATGATGAAGGCAAGGGCGGGGGCGATCGTGAACATCGCCTCGGTCATCGGGCTCGTCGGCAATGCGGGCCAGGCGAACTACGCCGCCGCCAAGGCGGGCGTCATCGGGCTGACGAAGTCGACCGCACGCGAACTGGCCGCGCGGGGCATCCGGGCGAACGCCGTGGCGCCCGGCTTCATCGAGACCGCGATGACGGCGAAGCTCGCCGAGCAGGTCCGCGATGCCGCGAAGGAGACGATCGCGATGCGGCGCTTTGGCACGCCCGAGGATGTGGCCGCCGCCGTGTCGTTCCTCGCGTCCGACGAGGCGGGATACGTGACCGGACAGGTACTCGCCGTGGACGGGGGCATGACGTTCGTGTGAGTCTGTCCGCAGCGCGTACGCTGCGGTACGGTGACCGACCCGAAGGCAACGCAGCCGCGCAGCCGACAGGACTCAAGAGGAGGTCGTTGGGCACATGGACCGAGATGAGATCTTCGACAAGGTCAAGGAAGTCATAGTCGAACAGCTGAACGTCGAGGAGGACGACGTCTCCGAGGACGCCCAGTTTGTGGACGACCTTGGCGCAGACTCCCTCGACATCGTCGAGCTCGTCATGGCACTCGAGGAGTCGTTCGGCGTGTCCATCCCGGACGAGGACGCCGAAGGTATCAGGACCGTCGGCGACGCGGTGAACTACATCCAGACGAACGCCTAGGATCCGGCACACGAATCCCGGTGCTCGCGTTGCCCGGGATCCGCTCGGCCTACCGACGGCGTGGCGGAGCGGACAACGCTGCAGAGAAGGACCCGCACGTGGTGATGCCTCACCTCAAGATCGGCGGCCGGGTGACCCGTTTGCCCATCATCCAGGGCGGAATGGCCGTCCGCATCTCCCTGTCGCCCCTCGCCACAGCTGTGGCCGAGGCCGGCGGTATCGGTGTGGTCGCCGGGTCGGGCTTGCCGGTATCTGAGTTCCGCAACGAGGTCCGACGGGCACGGGAAGCGACCTCAGGCGTGCTCGGCGTGAACGTGATGGTCGCCGTCGTGAAGTTCAAAGAGCTCGTCCAGGCGGCGATCGCCGAGGGTGTGGATGTGGTCATCGCAGGCGCCGGGTTCTCGCGCGACGTCTTCTCCTGGTGCAGGGACGCAGGGGTCGAGATGGTACCGGTGGTCGGCTCGGCGCGCGTCGCAAGGCTGTCCGAGAAGTTCGGTGCGTCGGCCGTCGTCGTCGAGGGAGTGGAAGCCGGGGGACACCTCGGAACGGACCGCTACATGCGCGATCTGCTGCCCGAGATCCTCGACGCCGTGGATATCCCCGTCATCGGCGCCGGAGGCGTGGTGACCGGCGCGGACATCAAGGAAGTCCTCGACATGGGGGCGGCGGGCGTTCAGATGGGGACCCGGTTCGCCGCTACGGTCGAATCCTCGGCGCCCTACGCCTTCAAGCAGATGTATGTGGACGCGACCCCAGATGACGTCGTGCTCGTGAGGAGCCCCGTCGGACTGCCCGGTCGTGCACTCCGCAACCCCTTCTGGGAGCGTGGGCAGGACGAAGGATTCCCGGAGATCGAGCGCTGCCGCACGTGTCTGAAGGAGTGCAACAAGGCCTACTGCATCATCGAGAAACTCGAGACCGCTCAACGCGGTGACGTCGAGAACGGGCTCGTGTTCGCGGGGTCCGCGGCGTCCCGTATCCACGACGTACCGACCGTCGCCGAACTCATCGAGCGGCTTGAGACCGAGTACGAGGCCGCTGTGGCGCCGGTTGCCGAGGAGGCCGCCCGCGGATGAAGCGCGTTGTGGTCACGGGCATGGGCGTCGTATCGCCGCTGGGAACGGGCGTCGAGCCCACGTGGGAAGCGATACTCGCCGGGAAGAGCGGCGTGCGGCCCATCACCTACTTCGATGTCAGCCAGTACTCGACCCGATTCGCCGCAACCCTCGACGGTTTCGATCCTGCGGAGACCTTGAGCCCGAAGGAGCTCAAGCGCCTCGCACGCTTCCAGCAGGTTGCCATGGTGGCCGCCGAGGAGGCCCGTCTCGACTCCGGGCTAGAGATCGACGAGGCCAACGCTGACCGCGTAGGCGTGATCGTGGGCAGCGGGATCGGCGGTCTCGATGAGATGGAGGAGCAGTATTCCGTGCTCCTGGAGCGAGGACCCGGTCGTGTCAGCCCCCTCATCGTGCCGTGGATGATCGTGGACCTGGCGGCGGGCAACATCTCCATCCGGTTCGGCGCGAAGGGCATCAACTACGCGCCGGTCTCGGCCTGCTCGACGGGCAACCACGCGATCGGCGAGGCGGGCGAGGCCATCCGCCGAGGGACTGCCGACGTCGTCTTCGCGGGAGGTTTCGACTGCGGGGTGACCCCGCTCGGGCTCGCGGGGTTCTGCGCGGCGCGCGCCCTTTCCACGCGCAACGACGACCCGCAACGTGCGTCGCGTCCCTTCGCCGCAGGGCGCGACGGCTTCGTCATGGGAGAGGGTGGAGGCGTGCTCGTCCTCGAGGAATACGAGCACGCGAAGGCCCGGGGTGCGCGCATCCGCGCTGAACTCGTGGGCTACGGCGCGACCGCCGACGCCCACCACATCACGGCGCCCGCTCCCGACGGAAGCGGTGCGAGACGGGCAATGCTCGAAGCACTGTCGCTGGCTGACCTCGCTGCTCGGGACATCGGCTACATCAACGCACACGGCACGTCCACGCCCCTTGGCGACATCGCGGAGACCGACGCCATCAAGGCCGTGTTCGGAGCGGACGCGCCGCCGGTGTCGTCGACGAAGTCGATGACCGGACATCTGCTCGGAGGCGCCGGGGCGCTCGAGGCGGTGCTTGCTGTACTCGCCTTGGAGAGGGGCGTGCTGCCCCCGACGATCAACCTCGATCACCCGGACCCTGCCTGCGATCTCGATTACATCCCGAACGTGGCGCGCCATGCGCAGGCGCAAGCCGCAATGAGCAACTCCTTTGGCTTCGGCGGGCACAACGCCACGCTCATCTTCACCCGCGCCTAGGATGTGTCTCGCGTGAGCGACCGAGAGAGCGCGACTGCCGACAAGAGGCGTCTGGAGATCGCCGAGGCCGCGACCGGGCACGTCTTTTCGGACCGCTCGCTCCTTCGAAGAGCGCTCACGCATCCGTCCGTGAAGGACGATCTGCTCAAGCCCGGCGCCAGCAAGAAGCGGGTCGCGAAGCGCTCGACCGCGCGCTCGCGGGACGCCGAACAGGCGATCGAGGACACGCTTGCCGAGAGTGACTACGAGCGGCTCGAGTTCCTCGGCGACTCAATCATCTCGCTCGTGGTGTCCGAGGAACTCTACGCGCGTTTTCCGCACCTGCGCGAAGGCGACCTCACCAAGCTGAAGATGGGGGCCGTGAGCGGACGATCGCTCACCGCGGCGGCGCGCGCCCTCGGGCTCGAAGAAGCGCTGTTCCTCGGCGAAAGCGTCCGAGGCGCCAAGGGACGCGGCCTCTCCTCAGCACTCGAGAACGGTTTCGAGGCCCTCGTCGCCGCCTTGTACCTGGATGCCGGGTTCGAGGTCGCGCGGGCGTTCGTGTCGCGGACACTCGGCGCTCATATCGGCGAGCGCGCCACCGTCCTGATCCACCCGAAGTCCGAACTGCAGGAGCACCTGCAGATGCGCGGCATCACGCCGCGCTATCGCCTCGTCTCGCATGGGGGTCCGCCTCACGACCGCACCTTCACGGCACTCGTCGAGGTGGAGGGCGAGGAGTACGGGAGGGGAGTCGGACGGTCGAAGAAGGAGGCCGAGATGCGCGCCGCCTTCCAAGCGTTGCAGCGGCTTGCGCAGGAGGACGCGGCGTCCTGACACACCCGCGTTCACCGCAGGTGCTGTGATACGATAGCCCACGCTTCCGCGACCCCTCCAATGCCAGGATCCGCGCTGCTCGGAGAGGCGGTTCGTGCACCTCAAGCGACTCATACTCAAGGGATTCAAGTCCTTCGCCGACCGCACCGTACTCGCAGTGGAACCCGGCGTCACCGTGATCGTCGGCCCCAACGGCTCGGGCAAGTCGAACGTCTCGGACGCCGTGCTGTGGGTGCTCGGCGAGCAATCCGCGAAGACCCTTCGTGGAACGGCCATGGAGGACGTCATCTTCGCCGGTTCCTCGGCCAGGCAGCCCGTGGGTGTCGCCGAGGTCGACCTAGTGCTCGACAACAGCGACTCCACGCTGCCCATCGAGTTCGCCGACGTGACCATCACGCGACGGATGTTCCGCAACGGCGAGAGCGAGTATCTCATCAACCAGGCGCCCGCGCGTCTCATGGACGTACAGGAGCTCCTCCACGACTCGGGACTGGGACGGGACACACACTCCATCATCAGCCAGGGCCGGCTCGACGAGATCCTCAACTCACGTCCCGAGGACCGGCGTGCGCTCATCGAAGAAGCCGCAGGCGTGCTCAAGCACAAGAAGCGCAAGGAGCGCGCGCTGCGCAAGCTCGCGGGCATGGATGCCTACCTCGAGCGCGCTCGTGACGTCACGGGAGAGATCGAGCGGCAGCTCAGGCCGCTGCAGCGCCAGGCGACACGCGCGGCGGAGCACTCGGACCTCACGACCGAGCTCCGCGACA
>CAYWCB010000005.1:6418-8179 GCA_964456615.1 uncultured Eubacteriales bacterium
GTTGGCCGTCGACGAGCTGCGCGAGCTCCAGAAGGCCTGGGAGGCTGCCTCGAAGCGGGAGAGGGAAGCCGACGCCGACGTGGAGCTCTCGCGCTACCGGCTCTCCGAGAAGCAGCGAGAACTCGACACGTCCCAGGCGCTCCTCGAGGAGAAGGGCCTGTTCGTCGGCGACCTTTCGGAGCAGCGCCGTCGCGTGCAATCGATCCTCGGCCGTCTCGATGCGGGTCTGCTCCTGCTCGAGGAGAAGGGCAAGAACCTCATCGAACGGCTCTCCGAGCTCAGGCAGAAGCTCTACCAGAGCGAGACACGCGCGGCCGCGCGTTCCTCGGAGCTCGAACGGCTCACCGACCAGCGCGCTTCGACGGACGCGCAGATCAAGGCGCTCTACGGCCAGCTCGCCGAGCTTCGGCGCGAGACCGAGGCTGTGAGAAAGGCCCGCACGGCCGCGGACGACGAGCTGTCTCACATCTCGTCGAGCATCCGCGGGATGCGCAAGCAGGCCGAAGACGACCGCCTGGAGCTCGCAAAGACCGAGAAGGTGCTCTCGGCATCCCGTCTCGAGGAGGAGTTGCTCGCGGAGCGCGCCGAGCAGGTTCGCGAACAACGTCAGTCCGCGCAGGCCACGCTTTCCGCGAAGCGCGCTCGACTCGAGCAGCACCAAGCGGCGCTCGCGCGCACGAAGCGTGAGGTGGCACTCGCCGACTCCGATGTCGACAAGCGCGTGCGCGTGCTCGAGAGCCGTCGCAAGGAGCTCTCCGAGCGGCGCGACCACCTTGCCGATGTCCGAAGCGAGATACGTGGCCTCGAGGAGGTGGACCGGGCGTTCGAGACGTCCTCTCCGGCGCTCGCCTGGGCGCTCGCGCACGAGCGCGAGCTCGAGGGCTTCGTCGGCCCGCTCGCCGAGCGCATCGACACGCCGCCGGAGATCGAGCGTCTCGTCGAGCGGGTCCTTGGCGCCGACCTGTTCGGCCTCCTCGTGAGGGATAGAGAGGCCGTGGCCCGGATCGCTGCATCCGTCGCCCAACACGCGCCAGGCGACATCTCGCTCATCCCGCTACAGGGTCCACACGCGGCTGGCGGTCGCGCGGAGGCCGCGCCCGGCTCTGTGGCCGAGCGCATCGAGTGCGGCCAGGACACGCGCCCGGTGGTCAACGCGCTCCTCGGTGACGTCTTCGTCGTGGATACGCTCGACGAAGCGCTCGAGCGCGCCGCATCCGACACCTCAGGCAGCCGCTTCGTCACCGCAGACGGGACGGTCGTCTGGCCTTCTGGCAAGGTCACCGTCGGCGCGGTCGTCGACGACACGCCCGGCGTGCTCGCGCGGAAGCGACGCATCAACGAGCTCGGCGACGAGCTCGTTGCGCTCTCCGCGCGTGTGGGGGAGGCCGAAGCGGCGACCGCCGAGGCCGAGGAGGCTCTCACAGCCGCGCAGCAAGACGCCCTCGAGCTCTCGCAGAAGCTCGCATCGCTTGCCGGCGAGGGTGAGTCCCTCAGAGAGGAACTCGGCCGCCTCGAGCAGCTGCTCACCACCCTCGACGCCGACGCGGACAGCGTCGCGCGCCGCATCACGGAGATCCGCGAGCGCAGCGCCAAGGAGGCACCCCAGCTCGACGCGCTCTCCGAGCGCATCCGCAGCACCGAGGCCGCGATCGACCAGCTCGACGAGAGGGCTGCCGCGGCCCGTGAGGCACGAGACACGAGGTTCCGCGAGGAGGCTACCGCCAATGAACGCCTCTCGGCGTGCCAGATCGAGATCGCCGC
>CAYWCB010000005.1:8189-11240 GCA_964456615.1 uncultured Eubacteriales bacterium
GGTCTCGGAGAGGGAGGTACACCTCAAGCGCCAGGTGACGGCGATCCGCGCGGAGCTTCGCGAGCTCGAGGAGTCGGTAGCCACTTCCCGGGAGACCGCCGATGCGCTCGAGCTGCTTCGCGAGCGCGTCCAGCCGATCCACGACCTCTACCTCGCATTGCAGGAGAGAGCGGAGCACTGGGCCGAGAAGCTGCGAGACCGGGCACGATTCGAGGCCGCGGACTCGGACTCCCTTCGCTCCGCGATCCACGATGCCCAGCGCGCCGTCCGGGACGCACAGAGCACCGTCGAGACGAAGCTCGCCTCGGCGGGAGACCTCCGTGTCGAACAGGGTCAACTCGAGATCCAGGTGAACACGGCCGTGAGGCGCATCGTCGAGGAGCTGGGCGTTCCTGTTGAGCGCGCGCTCGAGAATGCGCCCCTGGACGATCGAGAGGCCGCCGTCGAGCGCGCCCACAAACTCAGGAAGCGCCTCGCGAACCTGGGGCCGGTCAATCCGATCGCGATGGAGGAGTACGAGGCGCTCTCCGCACGTCGCGAGTCGATGCTCGCGCAGCTCGAAGACCTCGAGGCGAGTCGCAGAGCGCTGAACAAGATCCTCGCGGCCATAGACAGGAAGATCAAGGAGCGCTTCTTGGAGACGTTCGAGCGGGTCGACGCGTACTTTCAGGAGACGTTCGCCGTGCTCTTCCCCGGAGGCGCCGCGCAGCTCGCTCTCACCGAACCCGATGATCCTGAGACGACCGGCGTCGAGGTCGTCGCACAGCCCCGGGGCAAGAAGCTCTCGAAGCTCTCTCTCATGTCGGGGGGCGAGAAGGCCCTCACCGCCCTCGCACTGCTCTTCGCGGTCTACCGCACGCGCCCGTGCCCCTTCTACGTCCTCGACGAGGTCGAGGCGGCACTGGACGACGTGAACCTGCGTCGCTTCATCGCCTTCGTTGACAACCTGCGACCCGACACCCAGTTCATCATCGTCACGCACCAGCGCCGCACGATGGAGATGGCGGACGTCCTGTACGGGGTCTCCATGCAGGCCGACGGCGTCACGAAGGTCGTAGGCGAGCGTCTTGACCGCACGCCGCTCGACTCGAGCAAGGCGAAGAGGGCCGATGAGCACGCCGTGGTATAGGCGCCTTGCCGACGGGCTGTCGAAGAGCCGGGAGCAACTCGGCGGACAGCTCAACGTGCTCCTCGGGCGGGGACCGGACCTCGACGAGGAGTTCTGGACCGATCTCGAAGACGCCCTGATCGCCTCTGACATGGGGGTGACGGCCACCACCGAGATCGTGGCACGACTGAGAGAGAGCGCGGCACGCAAAGCACTTCCCGACGCCCTTGCCGTCCTCGACGAGCTCGTCGGACAGATCGCCGCGGAGTTCCCCCAGAACGGCTCGGACATCCTCGACGAGCGACCGCTCACGGTGCTCGTCATCGGCGTGAACGGAACCGGGAAGACGACCACGGTGGGCAAGGTCGCCAAGCAGCTCACCGAGTCGGGGAAGCACGTGCTCCTCGGGTCTGCGGACACCTACCGGGCGGCCGCCGGCGAGCAGCTCGACATCTGGGCGGAGCGCGCGGGGGTACCGGTCGTGCGACGGGAGCGTGGAGCCGATCCGGCCGCAGTGGCCTTCGACACGGTCGCTCGTGCCGAAGCCGAAGGTGCCGACGTAGCACTCATAGACACCGCCGGGCGCCTTCACACGTCTCCGGACTTGATGAGGGAGCTGCAGAAGGTGGCCAAGGTGACGCAGAATCGCAGCAAGGCGCCGGTCAGGACCCTGCTCGTCATGGACGCGACCACCGGACAGAACGGGCTCGTGCAGGCGCGCCAGTTCGACGAAGCGCTCGGGGTGGACGCCATCGCGCTGACGAAGCTCGACGGCACGGCCAGGGGCGGGATCGCCGTGGCCATCTCCCGCGAACTCGGCATCCCCATCGCGCGCATCGGGGTCGGCGAGGGGATAGACGACCTGCGTCCGTTCGTGCCGCTCGAGTTCGCTGCGGCGCTCGTGCGAGGCACGTAGGGCGTGGCTCTCGAAAGCGCCTCTCGTGACCGGAGCGATCGTCTTGCGGCCTGGCTGGTCGTGCCCCTGGCTGCGCTGCTCACGATCGTGGTGATCGTCTTCTACGTCTTGTTCAGCACGACGACGGTCGATGGTGAATCGATGCTCCCGACGCTCAGGCCCGCCGACAGACTCCTCGCTACGAAGGGGTATTCCTACCCGATCAGGGGGGATATCGTCATCCTTCACACCTACGACCGTCGCGGTCGCCCGCGCGACGTGGTGAAGCGGATCATAGCCGTGCCCGGAGACACCATAGAGGTGCGCGACGATATCGCCTGGGTCAACGGAACGCCGGAGCCGGGCGACGGGGTGTACGCGGTGCCCGCCTTCGGGATAGACCTGCCTTTGCGGCGGATCCCTCAGGGTAGGGTATTCGTCATGGGAGACAACCGTCTTGTCTCCTTGGACAGCCGTTTCATCGGAACGCTCCCGATCGACGACATCCAGGGCAGGGTCGAGGCCATCTTCGCTCCGATCACCCGCATACGCCGCATCGACTAGGAGGAGCCGCGTGTTCGACAACCTCTCCGCCCGCCTCCAGGCGGTCTTCTCGAACCTCACCGGCAAGGGTCGGCTCTCCGAGGCCGATGTCGATGCCGCCATGCGCGAGATCCGGATGGCGCTTCTCGAGGCCGACGTGAACTACAAAGTCGTCAAGGAGTTCGTCGGCAGGATCCGCGAGCGAGCCGTCGGAGCCGATGTGATGCGCAGCCTCACGCCTGGTCAGACGGTCGTCAAGATCGTGCTCGACGAGCTGACGGCGCTCATGGGCAGCACGGAGAGCAAACTCGTGCTCTCGGGACGCATCCCGAACGTGATCATGGTCGTGGGCCTGCACGGATCCGGAAAGACGACGGCCACGGCCAAGCTCGCCAACCTACTCCGCAAGCAGGGACGACAGCCGCTCATGGTCGCGGCCGGAACCCAGATCGGCCCCTACAAGCTCCTCGAACAAATCGGCGAAGGGGGTTTCGGCATCGTCTAC
>CAYWCB010000005.1:11250-15932 GCA_964456615.1 uncultured Eubacteriales bacterium
TCGGTCGCGAACTCGGCATCCCGGTGTACCGCGGGGAAGGAACCGACGTGCCGGCCATAGCCCGCGAAGGCGTGAAGCACGCGGTCGACACGCTGCGAGACATCGTCATCGTCGACACCGCGGGCCGTCTGCACATCGACGAGGAGATGATGGATGAGGCCGTACGGGTCCGAGACGCCGTGCGGCCCGACCAGATCCTCATGGTCGTTGACGCCATGACAGGCCAGGACGCCGTGAACGTCGCGAACGCCTTCGCCGAGCGGGTGGACTTCGACGGCGTCATCATGAGCAAGCTCGACGGCGACGCCCGCGGCGGGGCGGCGCTTTCCGTGCGCGAGGTGACCGGCAAGCCCATCAAGTTCGCCGGCGTCGGCGAGAAGCTCGACGCGCTCGAGCCGTTTCACCCGGATCGCATGGCGAAACGCATCCTCGGCATGGGCGACGTCGTTTCGCTCATCGAGAAGGCCCAGGAAGCGGGAGCGGCCGAACTCGACAGGAAGGCCGAGGAGCGGCTGCGGAAGGCGGAGTTCACGCTCGAGGACTTCCTCGCGCAGATCAAGCAGGTCCGCAAGATGGGCGGCATCGGAGGCATCCTCTCGTCGCTTCCCGGAGCCGGCAAACTCAAGGGCATGACGGCCGAAGTGGACGAGAGCCAGCTCGACTTGGTCGAAGCGATCATCTTCTCGATGACCGCACAAGAGCGGGCCAAGCCGCAGATCATCAACGGCTCGCGACGCGCCAGGATCGCCGCCGGCGCCGGCGTGCATGTCTCCGACGTGAACAAGCTGCTCAAGCAGTTCGCCGAGGTTAGGAAGCTCATGAAGCAGATGCAGGCCCAGGGCGGGAAGGGGCGTCGGCGCGGCCTCAGGATGCCGCCGGGGATGAGCCCCTTCTAGCACTGCTCGACGGCGCCGCGAGCACTCATCAACCGAGTCGCTCACGCTGCACTGGCACCCCTGCGCGAGAGGCTGCGCAGGTACAGGTAGCCGATCGCGCCCGCCACCGCGGAGGTGACGATCACCGCCAGCTTGGCTTCGGCAGCCAGGAGCGAGTTCCTGAACGCCAGATTCGTGACGAAGAGCGACATCGTGAAGCCGATCGCGGCGAGCATCCCGCCACCCAGCACGTGTCTCCAGCGCACGCCGCCCGGCAGGTCCGAGAGGCCGAGGCGAACCGCGGCCCACGCCATGATCGTGATGCCGAGCGGCTTGCCGAGGATCAGCCCGAAGAAGATGCCGAGCGTGACCGGCTCGAAGACGAGCGCGCCGATGTCGTAGTCGACGAGCCGCACCCCGGCGTTCGCGAACGCGAACAGCGGCAAGACCACGAATGCCGTGACCGGTAGGAGCGCGTGCTCGATCCTCTGGAGGGGGGCGGCCGAGTGTGTCGCGTACTGCCGGATCTCGTAGGCCGCCTCCTGCTGGCGGTCGTCCTCGAGCACGTGGGCGCCCGGCACGTCGACGGACTCGATCTCGTCCAGTTTCTCCCGCGCCATCTCGCAGAACTCAGCGGGTCTCAGGCGCGACGCGCCGGGTATCGTGAATGCGACCAGGACACCGGCGATCGTCGCGTGCACGCCCGAGTTCAAGAAGGCGAACCACACGACGAGGCCGAGGATCACGTAGGGTACCGGACTGTCGACCCGCAGGCGGTTCAGCACCATGAGCAAGGCCAGCACCGCGAACGCGACGATGAGCCAGCCGACGGCCACACCGCTCGCGTAGAAGGCGGCGATGACAACGATCGCGCCCAGATCGTCGACGATCGCGAGTGCGGTCAGAAACAGCCGAAGGCCACCAGGGGCATGGCTGCCGAGCAAGGCGAGCACGCCGAGTGTGAACGCGATGTCGGTCGCCATCGGAACGCCCCAGCCTCGCGATCCGGCGCCCCCGGCGTTGAACGCAAGGTAGATGAGGGCCGGAGCGATCATCCCGCCAAGGGCGGCGATCATCGGGAGCGCCGCCTTGCGCGAGTTCGACAGCTCCCCGACCACGACCTCGCGTTTGATCTCGAGTCCCACCACGAAGAAGAAGAGCGCCATGAGGCCGTCGTCGATCCAGTGCAGCACCGACTGACCGAACTCCCACTCGCCGACCTGCAGGGCGACCTCCAGGTGCAGGATGTGCTCGTACCGTGGATACAGGGAGGAGTTGGCGACGAGGAGCGCGAGCACCGTGGCGGCGAGCAAGAAGACGCTCCCAGCGGTCTCCAGGTGCAGGAACTCGCTGACGTCGGCACGCCATCGGCGCCACGACGACACGGCTCGGCTCACCAGCGCGAAGGGTCCATCCATGAGCAAGAGCGTACCGCATGGGCGCCGCGTCGCATCACGAGCCGCGAGGTGAAGGCACGAGCGCGAGGACCACGGATTGCACACGCACCCGGGCGTTTTGACCACGTAGAAGCCTTGTCGTATCATTACGCGTCGTTTTGCTGAACCCGTGGCCGGACGAACCGGCCGCTGACCCGGAGGTGACCCACACGTGGCAGTGAAGATCCGTCTCGCGCGCACAGGTGCGAAGAAGGCGCCGTACTACCGGATCGTCGTCGCCGACTCCCGCGCCAAGCGTGACGGCAGGTTCATCGAGATCCTCGGCAGGTACAACCCTCGCGTGCAGCCGAGCATCGTCGAGTTCGACACCGTGAAGGCGCGCGAGTGGGTTGCCAAGGGCGCTCAGATGACCGAGACGGTAGAGAAGCTGCTCGCCATCGCCGAAGGCACCAAGGAGGTCCCGGAGGTCGAGGCCAAGCCGTCCAAGAAGTCGGTCGCCAAGGCCGAGGCGGAGGCCAAGGCCGCCGAGGCGCCTCAGGCCGGAGCCGAAACGGAAGCCGCCACGGAGGAGGTCGCCACGGAGGAGGTCGCGGTGGAGGAGGTTGCCGCCGAAGGGGCCTCAGCCGAGGAGACCCCGTCCGAGGAAGCATCTGCCGACGTGGTCGCCGAGGAGGAGAGCGCGCCGGAGGCAGAGGCGTCCGCCGAGGAGAGCGCCGCGGAAGCGGCGCCTGAGGAAGAGACCTCCGAGTCTCCCGAGGACCAGTAGCGCAGCATGGTTGCCAAAGGCGACATGGAGGGCCTCGTTCGCTACCTCGTGACGTCGCTCGTGGACGCCCCGGAAGAGGTTACCGTCACGTCGCGGCAAGACGGCACGCTCACCGTGTTCGACGTCGAACTTGCCCCCGACGACATCGGCAAGGTCATCGGCAGGAGGGGCCGCATCATCAAGGCGATCCGCACGGTCGTGCGGGCGGCCGGCGGTGCGGACGGCGCGCACGTCGACGTGGAGGTCCTCGGCTAGGGCCATGGAGCCCGCGCCGTTCACGGCCGTGGCATGCGCCGTCAAGGCCCATGGGGTCGCGGGCGAGTTGTCGTGCACGCCTCTCGAGGGCCCTCTGGATGAGCTCCCCATCGGCCTCGAGATGTGGTTCGTCCCGCCGCCGGGTGCTCCGCTATCGGTCAGACTGGAAGGCGTGCGTCCGGGTCCCAAGGGAACGCTCGTCAAGGTGAGCGGCGTCGATTCGGCCGAGCGGGCACGCGCACTGACGCCCAGCTTGCTGCTGGCCAGAACCGACGACCTGCCGGACGACTGGGTCCAATCCCCCGGGATCGACTCGGTCGGGCTCGTTGTCCGCGACACGGAACGAGGCGAGCTGGGTGAGGTGACCGAGGTCATCGTGACCGGCGCGAACGACGTGTGGGTCGTCAGAGGAGAGAGCCACGGTGAAGTGCTCATCCCGGTGATCGAGGACGTGATACTGCAGATCGACGAAGAAGGGCGGACCGCCGTCGTCCGCCTTCTCCCCGGACTAATCGACGAGGACTGAGCGGTGCGCGTAGACGTCATCACGCTGTTCCCCGAGATGTTCCCCGGGCCGCTCGGCGCGTCCATGATCGGCCGCGCCATCGAGCGCGGGCTGCTCGACGTGCACCTCCACGACCTCAGGGACTGGACGCACGACAGACACCGGACGGTCGACGACTACGCCTTCGGAGGCGGTCCGGGTATGGTCATGAAGCCCGAGCCCATCTTCGAGGCCGTCGAGGCCGTTCAATCGCAGGCCGAGGACAGGGCCTACGTCGTGTTCTTCAGCCCAGCCGGCCGCGTCCTCGATCAGACCTTGGCCCGCGATCTCTCGTCGAGAAAGCGCCTGCTGCTGGTGTGCGGACGCTACGAGGGCATGGACGAGCGTGCGCTGACGCTTGCCAACCTGGAGCTGTCGATCGGTGACTACGTTCTCACAGGAGGGGAGTTGCCCGCCCTCGTCGTCATAGACGCCGCCGCGCGGCTGCTGCCGGGAGTGCTCGGGGACGAGACGTCCGTCGCGGACGAGTCCTTCTCGGAGGGACTGCTCGAATACCCGCAGTACACCCGCCCCCACGTGTATCGTGGCATGGAAATCCCTGAGGTGCTGGCGTCGGGCGATCACGGGCGCATCGCGGCCTGGAGACGCGAGCAGTCGGTGAGGCGCACGGCCCGCGTGCGTCCCGACCTCCTGGAGCATGCGCGCCTCACGCCTGAGGAGCAGAGGATCGCAGACGACGAGATCGCCCGCGCGCGCGGGCGTGCCACGGAAGGGCCGACGGATGACTGAACTCGAGACAACGACCGCTCCCAAGGAAGAGGCGAGCACGCTCCGCTGGCTCGTCGAGACGGAGATCCTGCGGCTCGCGCGCATGACGCTTTACC